>JALQUJ010000146.1 GCA_023263825.1 Porticoccus sp. | reverse complement strand
CTCTATAAGAAAGTTGACAGAGGCGCATGCTGAAGAAAGCGATGAGTTGATGAGAGAAATCATGGATATTGCTGCCGGCCTTCGTGATGCCTGGAAGCAGATGCCGGCAAGCAATTCCCTTGCGGCGGTTCAATAAGTAATCGGAAATCTACCCGCCACCCTTTTGTTTTTGCTGGGCCTTTCTAGCCTCATATTTTAGGTAGGACCTGAGTTCTTCAGGTGATAAGCTCATCGATTTGGCCAGCGCTTCTATGCCTTCCATCTCCTCCTCTGTGATGATCCCGTCATCCAGCGCCTCGGCAATTTCATTACGCAATGCCTCTTTCTTTGAGGCTAATTTAGCCGTGAAGGCTGACGATACAATACCTGTCATCATGGCGACTGTTAAAACGCCAATAATTGACGTTAACGCACCAAAAAACTTACCTAGCGGTGTTATAGGTGAAGCGTCGCCATAGCCTACTGTTGTAAGCGTGACCACAGACCACCACATGGACTCGGGTATCGATTGAAATGCCTCCTGTACGTCTCCCTCGACCAAATATAGGCACGCTGAAGAAAAGAATATAGCCACTAGCAACAGATACAATGACGCGGCCAGGGGCTTACCTTCCTCCCTAAGAACTTCAAAGAGGTTATCAAATGCACTTGAATAATGGCTAATTTTTAATAACCTAATCAATCTCATCATCCGCAACCATCGCAAATCAAGACCTAGTCCAACAAACTGCAACATGCTTGGCAGGATTGCGAAAAGATCAATCAGCCCTGTAACACTAAATATGTAGTTTAAACGTCTCTTAATGACTGATGGCGAAAAATCATAATTTGAGGCTGCAGTCCATATTCTCAGGCCATATTCAATTGAAAATACAAACAGAGAAAAATATTCTATAAAAAGGAAAATTTTACCCGCCTGTATTTGCAGAGATGGGATAGTTTCTAGGCAGATAGATACCAGGTTGACAATAATTAAACCAGAAAGAAAATAATCACATGCCCTGCTGACCCTATCATTAACGCTACCCTTATCTAAAATCTCTAATAACCGATCTCTTGCGGGGTGGGCTTTTTGGACAGTTATCATGCTCATTCGGAAGATAATTTATATTTGTCTATTTTCTGGATTAAAGAGGTTCTGCCGAGATTTAATAATTTCGAGGCCTTGGAGACGTTTCCATTGGTCTGCGTAAGCGCCTTTTCAATGAATCTTTCCTCAAGCCTTTGCAGTATTTCCTTGGTTTGTATTCCTTCCGCAGGGATATTCTTTGTTGTCTCTGATAATCTAATTATGTCTTCAAAATCATTTATATCAATAACATCGTCAATATTTGTTGTCGATTCCTGTTCAATTGATTCTGCCATTTTTCCAGGATTATTAGCATCACTTAATGCTTTCAAATTTAATGGCACATCATGATAATTGTCCTGAGCAATAACAAGATTGATCTCGGTATTTAGAAATTGAGGACTTATGCTTAGCAAGTCAATTATTTGACTAGGCATAAGAATTGAGAAACGTTTTACGAAGTTTGATAGTTCTCGAACGTTTCCCGGCCACAGATATGATAGTAGTATTTTTAGTGAGTCATCTGTGAATCTAATGGGCGCACTATCTTTTGCAAAGACTGCCGCAAAGTGTTGAATCAGTACAGGGATATCATCCATACGTTCTGATAAGCTAGGCACTGTTATAGGTAGGACATTAATTCTGTAAAACAAGTCTTCTCTAAAGGTCCCCTTTGAAATCATTTCCTCAAGATTTTGGTGGGTTGCTGCAATAATCCTCACATCGACCTTAATCTCTCCACCGCCTAGCGGCTGCACTACGCCATCCTCGAGTACACGAAGTAGCTTAGATTGAAGATCCAGAGGCATGTCACCTATCTCATCAAGGAATAATGTACCCTCGTGGCAGAGTTCAAATTTACCCTTGCGATCGGCAATCGAGCCGGTGAAGGACCCCTTTTTATGACCAAAAAGCTCACTTTCCAGGAATTGGCCAGGTATAGCTGCGCAGTTTATGGCGTAAAAGGCTTTATTTTCGCGATTAGAGCACTGGTGCAGGGCAATGCTTATGAGCTCTTTGCCTGTCCCAGTCTTCCCCCTAATCAATACTGACGCGTCAGATGCGGCATAGGTCGGTATGACAGAACGGAGCTGATGAATGGCCTCACTATTACCAACAATGAGATCCTGAGTAATCTTAGAGCCGTTTATGGGCATTGCGGCATAGGAAGGAATAAAATTCTGAATAATTTCAATAGTATAGCAACATTTTTCTCACTATCAATGGCATTTCTAGGATCCAACCTGAAGCCATGTTTATATCTAAAGCATTGATTTAAAACAATATTATTAGATATTTTATAAATTTAAACTTTTCTTTAAAGATATTCCTTTTGATGCCGATTAATAATCCAAGGAAGCAACATTATAAGGAAATAACTAAGTAGTAATTGCAATTCAGAGGTCAGAGGTCAGAGGTCAGAAACTGTTACCAACTATATTCCGCTTGAGGAATGCTCTGATGAATTTTGCAAGCTATACCGGCAGTTCTATCACAGTGTATCGAACTGCCACATTAGGTAATATTTATATTACGTATCCCAGAGCCAATCCGCCTGCATGTTGGAATGTAGGAGGATGTGGCTCTTTTTTTTTGAGTTCGAAAAGGTCACAAATTTTTTGAGGAGATCTATAACCCTTGCTGATTAAGCAAGTCTGATATTTCAAGACAATATATATAAATTCAGAGGTCAGAGGTCAGAAACTGTTAACTCTAGCTAATTCCTATAAGGAATGCTCTGATAATGTTTATATATTTTTACGTATGCAGGATTCTGACCTTATTCAAGTCGGTCAGCGCTTTCTCTAATTCCGCCTATCCATTTCTTCTAACAGAATCATGGATCCGGGCACTTTCTAATACCTTTTTTCCTCACGCTATATTTTCAGGTGTCGCTCTGAGCATCTTCTCATTGCGCCTCGCCACGATTTTATATTTCACAAAAAATCAGAGGTCAGATACTGATTTTGGGAGTTTTCCCCCAAATGACGATGAAGGCTGGCCTATGAAATCCCTTATCTAAAATTTT
>JALQUJ010000101.1 GCA_023263825.1 Porticoccus sp. | reverse complement strand
AGTATCCAATGCAAACATTGCTGTTGCGGTAAGTGGTGTAGCGGGCCCTGGTGGTGGTAGTGAAGATAAACCGGTCGGGCTGGTATGGTTTTGTTGGGCCAAATCTACGGGCTCAGCTAAACCTGGAGATAGTAGTCGAGTGGTATTAGAAAGTCGCTCCTGCCAGTTTGAAGGTGGAAGGTCAGATGTCAGGGTCGCGGCAATACAGCAAGCATTGGTTGGATTGATTTCAATACTCAAAAAATAGAGTACTGTATGACTATACAGTACTGAAAAATTGAGTTAAGCTATCAAAAATTAGAGTGAAAGTTAACGTTTCAGACGTCATATAGTCAGCACTAAGAGAAGAGGCAATAATCATGGATCCTAATAAAGAAAAGGCGCTTCAAGCAGCATTGGGTCAAATCGAGCGTCAGTTCGGCAAAGGAACTGTTATGCGCATGGGCGATAAAGAGCAAGTGGCGATTCCAGCTGTCTCCACGGGTTCCTTGGGCCTTGATGTCGCATTGGGTATTGGCGGTTTGCCTAAGGGGAGAGTCGTTGAAATTTATGGTCCAGAATCTTCAGGTAAAACAACGTTAACACTACAAGTTATTGCTGAAGCACAAAAGCAGGGTGGCACTTGTGCTTTTGTTGATGCGGAACATGCGCTTGATCCTATCTATGCAGAAAAGCTGGGCGTAAATGTAGATGATCTGATGGTTTCACAGCCTGATACCGGTGAGCAAGCTCTCGAGGTAACCGATATGCTGGTTCGCTCAGGTGCTATTGATGTTCTGGTTGTAGATTCTGTAGCAGCATTAACACCCCGAGCTGAAATAGAAGGTGAAATGGGTGACCATCATGTCGGCTTGCAAGCACGCCTGATGTCCCAGGCGTTACGTAAGTTGACTAGCAATATTAAACAGGCCAATTGTTTGGTGATCTTCATTAACCAAATTCGTATGAAAATTGGAGTGATGTTTGGTAATCCTGAAACTACAACAGGCGGGAATGCGTTAAAGTTTTATTCGTCGGTACGTTTGGATATTCGTCGTATTGGAGCTGTTAAAGAAGGCGACGAAGTGGTTGGTAATGAAACAAGAGTGAAGGTGGTAAAAAACAAGGTTTCTCCGCCATTTAAACAGTGTGAATTCCAAATTCTTTATGGCCAAGGTATTAACCATTTGGGTGAAGTTGTTGATCTAGGTGTGCAGTGTGGCTTGGTCGATAAATCAGGGGCCTGGTATGCATACAATGGCAACAAAATAGGCCAAGGCAAGGCAAATGCCTGTGAGTATTTGCGTGAAAACCCTACCATAGCCAATGAGATTGAAGAAAAGATTCGCGCTGAATTAATGTCGACGCCAAAATCAGGTGAAGATGTTGTAAGTGAGGATTCTTCGGGGGAAGAAGCAGAAGCTTAAATAACTTGGTTTTTATAGCCTTAAACCGCACCTTCAAACGTGCGGTTTTTTATTAGGTGCATTTTGTTACTTGTGGGCTGTATAGTTATTTAAGCCATAGATTAAAGCGCTATTTTCGGTGCTAGTTCTACATAGCATAAATGCTCATGAAGAGTGAGTAACTTGATAAAGCTTGGTAAGATGCATTGCCCGACTTGATTGTTTATAAAAGTGTCACTGTTTTTCTCCTATTGTTGGGGATGTTTGTAGCTGAACGTTATTTTCCATCAGCAGTTATGCCTGAGCAGATAACAACCAACCATCGTAAAGTTAAAAATCTATCATTATGGTTATGTAACAGCGCGATCTCTCCATTTGTGATCTTTCCTATAACGATGTATGCCGTTAGTTGGGGGGGTGATCGTGGGAACGTTTGGCCTTCGGGCTGGTCTGGTATCCTGTTAGATGTGGTCATTTTAGATTTATGGATATATTGGTGGCATAGGGCTAATCATCGTATGCCTTTATTATGGCGTTTCCATCAGGTCCATCACTTAGATCAATGGTTGGATGTTACGTCAGCAGTTCGGTTTCATTTTGGTGAGGTGTTGTTGTCAGCTTTGGTTCGAGCCGTGATCGTTGTTTGCCTGGGAATACCATTAATATCTGTTGTCGTATTCGAAACACTAGTGTTGCTGGGTGCTGGTTTTCATCACTCAAATCTTAGATTGCCAGTGAAAATAGAGAAATATTTGTCGAAGCTGATCATTACGCCATCCATTCATTGGGTTCACCACCATAATATTCAACAAGATACGGATAGCAATTACGGAACATTGTTCAGTTTTTGGGACCGCTTGTTTGGCAGTTCATCTAAAAGCAAGCGAGATGCAAATATGGTCATTGGGGTAGAAGGGTTGGAAGACAAGCGGCTTGACCAGTTACTGATATTGCCTTTTAAGTAAGATGTTATCTAGTAGGAAAGTGGACAACGTTAATAACCTATTTATTTAATAAAAAGGTAAATTAGAAGTTTACTATTATTTGACACTTTGGCTTAGGCCTTCGGTCTAAACTAGGTGGTAAGTATGAATGGATTTAATAGGATAGATGAATTGTATGTATCCTATGGAAACAACCATTATGCCAACCTGATTTTTCCAGAACTATTGTCATAAAGAGATATTGGAAAAGAGATTGGTAAAAAGCTAATGAGAGGTCGCAGTGATGGATGGTCAGCAGATAGACCCTCGCTCTATTGTGAGAGCCAGAGCAATGGATTTACTGGCTCGAAGAGAGCATTCACGGTTAGAGTTGCAGCAGAAATTATGCGCAAAACTTCCAGAACATTCTGAACTGGTAGAAACAGTTATTGCTGAATTACAGCAAGATCAACTGCAATCAGATGAAAGGTTTGCTGAGGCATTCATTTCCTCACGAGTAAAAAAAGGACAGGGACCTCACCGAATTAGTATGGAGTTACAGCAGCGGGGTATCTCTTCTTCGCTTATTAGTTCTGCCCTCAAGGATGGCAATTTTGATTGGTATCAACTTGCCAATGATGTACTCATGAAAAAGTATGGCAATAAACCATGTCTGGATTTCAAAGAGCAGGCAAAACGCCATCAATTTCTTCATTACCGAGGTTTTAACTCAGAGCATATCTCAGCCTGCTTTGGTCAATAGAATGTAGCTTGATTGATAGGCGACGAACGCTTTTATATAACTTAAAAAATAATGAATCTGAGGAACAGAGAGCAAAGTAGGTAATCTAAGGTGTGTACAGTTTTTGGAGATTATTTCCTTTGCACAGGCTAGTGATTCTGATTACCACAGTTCTTTTCTTGTATTCCCCCTTTACCTCGTTGGTTGCTTCTGAGTTGGGCGATCAGCGGGAAACCGTAAAACTGATGAAATCAAAAAAGACACTTAATCTGGAAGATTGGGGCATTTACGATGGCTGTATAAGCAGTAATCGTATCCAGAAAATAAAAGTGC
>JALQUJ010000155.1 GCA_023263825.1 Porticoccus sp. | reverse complement strand
ACCGGATGCTATGGGGCTGGGACTGTATTTCGAAACAGGCGAGGGCCCTCGCTTTCGTAAACCTGTTCGTACCGAAGCTGATATTAATAACTTGTCAGTAATCGATCCCCATAAAGATTTGCCCTATGTGGTCAATGCGGTATCTACGATACGTCGCGAGCTCAATGGGCGGGTACCCTTGATCGGTTTTTCTGGAAGTCCATGGACGCTAGCAACTTATATGGTTGAAGGTGGTTCGAGTAAAGATTTTGCCCGTTGTAAAACCATGGCCTATAACCAGCCTGAGCTTATGCACCAGTTGCTGGATACCCTGGCTAAATCGGTCATTGTGTATCTTAATGCTCAAATAGAAGCAGGTGCTCAAGCGGTACAGATTTTTGATACCTGGGGTGGGGCTCTTTCCCATGCCGCGTATCGAGAGTTTTCTTTGCAATATATGTCTCAAATTGTTGCTGGGTTGACTAAAGAGCATGAAGGCCGTCCAGTCCCTGTTATTCTGTTTACCAAAGGCGGTGGTCAGTGGTTAGAAGATATTGCTGACTCAGGTTGTAACGCTTTGGGTCTTGATTGGACCACGCATATTGGTGAGGCGCGTCAAAGGGTGGGAGATCGTGTTGCACTGCAAGGTAATATGGATCCCGCCATATTAAGAGCTTCTCCACAGCGAATTCGCCAGGAAGTTGAGACGATTTTGTCAGAATATGGCCCTGGAAATGGTCATATCTTCAATCTTGGTCATGGAATTACGCCAGATATCAATCCAGCCCATGCAGGCGCGTTTATTGATGCAGTTCACGAAATTTCAGTGAAAAGTCATCAAAAATCTAAATAACTTAAGTAGTTAGCACTTTATTTCACTCATTGTTACAGTAGTTTTGCTATGGTTTAAAATCAGCATACTGTCGACATTTTCTGATTGCTGCTTTATTTGTAGAAAAAATAAACAAATTCAGCCATATGAAATATTTGTACAGGGAATGTTGATTAAAACAGTGGGTTTGGGAGTGGGTGCGATACTACAGTGAGTATTAAACAGGTTAAGGTTTTTGCGAACGATGTGAAGGTTGGGATGTTTGTCTCCAGCCTGAATCGCCCGTGGAACCATACCCACTTTCCTATTCAAGGTTTTATTGTGCATGGGCAGCAGGAAATTACAGCACTGCGAGCCCATTGTGATTACGTTTTCATCGATATTACCAAGGGGCGCGGCGGCATTTCAGGTGTTCCTCATGCTGGTTACCAGCCAGGCATTGGTGGTAATACAAAAATTGAGAGAGATAGGCAGTAATGCACTTTCTCCTAAAGGGGAGACTAGCCCATGGCGTAACAGTTTCTCCCCTATAGAAGTTAATTCCCATGTATATCAAACAGTAGTGCCACTAACTAAAGAAGTGGAATACGCTGGAAAAGCACTCCTTCACTTGCGGGGTCAATATACCTTGGCGACCAAGCAGATATCGAAGGGAAAGGATTTTGATTACCGCAGTTTAAAAGACTCTGTTGCTGATATGGTCAACAGTGTTGTTAGGTGTCCCGATGCATTTACATGGCTACTGCGGCTGCGTATGAAAGATCAGCATACTCATGATCACAGTATGCGTTCTGCTTTATGGGCTGTTCAGTTTGCTCGGCATATTGGAATGAAAAAAGAAGATATGTCTATCCTTTGTATGGGCACCCTGCTCAAAGATATAGGGAAGATAAAGTTACCTAACAGTCTATTGCGAAAAAAAGATAAGACTGCTGAAGACATCATCGAATACCAGAGCTTTATCAGCTATGGCGTAGAAATGCTGAAAGCATTCGAAAATGTTGATGCTTCTGTTATCTCTGTTGTGAAGTACCACTGTGAGCATCATAATGACACGGGTTTTCCTGAAGGTTTAACGAGAGAGAAAATCCCATTGTTAGCACGTATAGCGGGGATTGCGACGGCTTATGATGCCTGTTCAAACCCAAGAGAATCCCTTGATCCTGTAGCTCCATCGAAGGCATTAAACATTCTTTATAAAATGCAGGATAAGCAGTTTCCTGAAGATTTGGTGATTAAGTTCATTCAGTCCATTGGGCTTTATCCTACGGGAACATTGGTTGAACTGACGACCGGAGACTTGGGAGTTGTTGTAGAGCAGCATGCAGATACACGTTTAATGCCTAAGATAGCTGTCTTAAACCAAGGGCAGTTTTTAGAAGGAAAAGCTTCTGAAGGTTTTGTACTTATAGACCTTAAGGATGAAGAGGCTGCAAGAAAGGCTTTGGTTAAAGCGGGGCAAGGTGTAGCTGCTTCGGTGGATACTTTGGGTATAGTTAGGGACCTAGAGCCATCAAGCTATGATATTGACTTCTCTTTTATTTCTACCATTTTTATGATGAATACCCGGAAGTTTTTGAGCAACGTTCTGTCTTATGGGAGTAGTGAAGAGCCTGGTTCAGGTTTAAATCTAATGGGTAGATTGAAAAGCTATTTGCGGCCTTCAACCTGAGCGAATTCATTCCTTTCGGTCATTCCAAATAATCATTAAATGTTAGTTTGAAGTGAGAGCCAGCTGTTCCCCTAGTTTAGTCTTTGCCCCTGGTTTGTATTGATCGGCCCACGTTGTTTTTCCT
>JALQUJ010000154.1 GCA_023263825.1 Porticoccus sp. | reverse complement strand
CTTGATATTCCAACGGTAATTTTCCACTGAACAGGTCCCGGCGAAGCTGGATTTGATAGGTCAGACGATTGAGGTAGCCACCTTCAAGGGTGACTTGGCGCTTTTTCTTTTTGCTTTTGTATTTTGCTATGCCGGCTTTGCGGTCATAGCTCAACTTATCAGTTTTTTTAATGCCTAAAATACTGCGTTTATATTCATAATGTTGATCAATTATAGTGCCATTTTCCTCAACTATAAAATCACCCTGTTCAGTAATGTTACTCAACAGATTTTTTGCAGTGGTACTTAGAGTATATCGACCTGATTCAACTGTTAGCTCACGTTTGGCGTTGATATCCATGCCGTTATAAGTTGCAGCATAGGATAGGCTGTAGGGCAGCAATGCAGGGTCACTTTGTGTGTGAGTGTCAGAATAAACTGGCGTTGTCATGAGCAAAAGAAAACATAAACTTACAGTTGATAAAACTGATGGCTTTAACAAAAAAGAACTTATGGTTGAAAGAGTTATGTTCATGAAGTTGATCGTTCGTCGTGTTAGGTTCACAGTGTTATCTGTAACGTTGGATGCTCAATTAGAGTCAGTTTACCGCGTTTTGTTCAGGTATGGGATAAATAGAAACGTACGTGCGTTTTTAGAAGAGGTTGTCGTGCTTTGAAATACTCTTTTACATTTGGGTTTTTTAGTGCAACTTAGAGTTTTTTTGTGATGTGTAGATTATTTGTTGCTATAGCTTTTCGCTACAGAATTTTGTTCCGGATATAGGTAGTGGTTCTCCATTAAGCTCGGGTGTCCCATCTTTAAGAGTGAGTTTACCTTCACAGAACCACTGGGCGGCGAGGGGGTAGATTTGATGCTCTTGTACAAGAACTCGGCTTGCTAGAGTGTCTTCATCATCACCAGGCAGTATGGGTACTTCAGCCTGGATAATAGCGGGGCCACCATCCAGCTCACTGGTAACAAAATGCACAGTCACTCCAGCAGTGGTATCGCCAGCTTCGATTGCGCGCTTGTGGGTATGAAGCCCTGGATATTTAGGTAGCAATGATGGATGGATATTCATGATCCGGCCAGCAAAACGATCGACAATTTCAGGGGTGAGTATTCGCATAAACCCGGCAAGAATGACTAGGTCAGGTTTGTAACTTTCAATGCGGTCGGCCAGTTCAGCATCAAAGCTTTCTCTGTCGGCAAACTGTTTATGGTCGATAACCTCATTGGCTATACCTGCATTATCTGCCCGCTCCAAGCCCATAACACCAGCTTTGTTACTGATCACAGCAGCAATGTCAGCATCCAAGCTGCCGTTTTCACTGGCATCTATAAAGGCTTGTAAATTGCTGCCGCTACCGGATATTAATACAACCAGTTGAGGGCGTTTGTTATGGGGCATGTCAGTAACCTGTTGCTTGGGCTTCAGGTTATGACTGTTGCAGTTCAACCTGTTCTTCACCATCTTCCGCATGAGCAATATGGCCAATGATAAATGCATCTTCTCCTGCCGCATGAAGTGTATCGAGTGCATCGTCGGTGGCATCACTTGGAACACACACGACCATGCCTACACCGCAGTTAAAGGTACGGTACATTTCAACTGGGTCTACATTGCCATTGGTTTGTAGCCAATCAAAAATAGCCGGTTGTTGCCAGCTGTTAATGTCTATGACTGCCTTTGCACTTTCTGGCAGTACTCGAGGAATATTTTCTAACAGACCACCACCGGTGATGTGTGAAATGGCATGTACAGGAACATGGGCATGTTCCACCAAAGCCATAATAGATTTTACGTAAATTCGGGTCGGTGTTAGCAGTGCTTCACCTAAGGGAGTGCCGTAGATACTTTCGTTGAGGATATCGGCACCAGCTACATCGATAATTTTGCGAATTAGCGAATAGCCATTGGAATGAGGCCCGCTGGAGGCAAGCCCAATAAGGGTGTCGCCGACATGGACAGCGCTGCCATCAATAATGTCGGCTTTTTCAACAATACCGACACAAAAACCAGCGAGGTCGTAGTCTTCGCCCTCATACATGCCCGGCATTTCCGCAGTTTCACCACCGACCAGGGAGCAACCAGATAATTTACAGCCCTCACCAATACCTGTGACTACTGCGGCTGCCGTATCTACATTTAATTTTCCAGTAGCATAGTAGTCGAGAAAAAACAGAGGTTCTGCACCACAGACGACAAGGTCATTTACACACATGGCTACCAGATCGATACCTATGGTGTCGTGCAGTTGCAGGTCCATGGCAAGCTTTAACTTGGTGCCAACACCATCAGTACCTGAAGCAAGTACTGGTTCTTCATAGCCTGTAGGCAAACTAAACAGGGCGCCAAAACCTCCCAATCCTGCCATAACTTCTGGTCGGCGTGTATTTTTGGCTACGTTCTTAATACGTTCGACAAGGGCATTGCCTGCATCAATATCTACACCGGCATCTTTATAGCTAAGAGATGAATTATTGGGGGGATTACTTTGTTGGTCGCTCATAGTGGTTTAAATCGTTGCCTTGTGAATCGCTCTTTAGCGATTATTAACTAGTAAGTTAACTGTATATTTAACTTGAAAATAGCGGTGCTCATAAAAAGAGTGGGTATTTTATATTAAAACCAAAGAACTGGCAGTCTGAGAATGTGTCTATTTACACTCTACTGTTACAATCGCGCCATGAAAAACCACACAGCTGTAAAAAATAGACTGATTTTTGCCATTGTCTTGGCTTTTTTGCCTCTGCTTGCCCGAGCCGAGACAGTAAATGATTTATACCGTACTGTTGTGCCAGTGGCAGATCAAAGTAAGGCTGAGCAGTTGCGGGCCATGAGGATAGGATTAGGTAAGGTCTTGGTTAAAGTGACCGGTGATAGTCAAGCCATTACCAATGTGGCTTTTTCAAACCCGGAACGATATGTCACGGAGTTTGGATATGTCGGTTATCGTGACCCGCAAGCTCCAGAGGCTGCGGCAAGTGGCACTGGTATGAGCTTGAGCTATGCTGCATCGGCCATTGATCGTTTATTACGTCAGTATCAACTCCAAGTATGGCCCTCTGATCGGCCGGCGCTTTTGGTTTGGATGGTGGTTGATGGTGCTGGAGGTAAAAGTTTCGTTACACAGGAAAATATGCCAGCCGCCGTATCTTCTCTTAAGTTGTTGATGGAGGATCGGGGGGCACCGTTGATACTTCCTTTATTGGATTTACAAGATACCCGAAATGTGTCCGAAAACGATATCTGGAACTTGAATTTCTCCAAATTGGCATTGGCAGCAGAGCGTTATAAAACAAATGCCTGGTTGGCAATCCGCTTTTATCAGAGTTCATCTGGACAATGGCGTGCGGCACGATTGCTTAATTTAAATGGCGAGGACGATTTACAAAATGTTGTTGCCAATACATTGCCGGCCCTTATCAACAAAATTATTCCTGAAGCCGTTGATAGCCTTGCCCGTCACTATGCCTATGTACCCAAAATGGATACGGAAGAAGTGATGCTTCACCTTGAAAACATCAATGATTATAAAAACTTTAATCAGGCGGTAGGGTATCTGGAATCATTGGAAGTGGTACGACGTTTAACCGTTGGTGAGGTGGATGACCATCGTTTGATGTTGCGTCTTTTTGTAGAGGGTGAGGTCAACCTATTGTTGGACACCTTACGTAGAGATAAACGTATGACAGAAAAACCCCTACCTCCATTGATGATTCCTGGGTTAAATGATTCAAATACGAGTGCTAATGATGCCACTAATATTTTATCCCAGACGCAGAATTTATATTTTATGTGGGGTCGGCAGTAGTGCCACAGCAGCTTAGCCTACGTATTAGCCTGAATGATGATGCGACGTTTGAGAATTTTTATCTGAAGCGGCAGGGCAGTCAGCAGTGCAGTAAATTTCAGGCTGTTTCTATTCTTAAGCATCAATTCTGTTCCAATTCCGCTACCGCGGAAGAATCGTTTGTTTATCTTTGGGGGGCAAGTGGCAGCGGTGTGTCACATTTATTGCAGGCGGGTTGTCATCAGGCCTCAGCACAAGCGTTGGTAGCGCAGTATTTACCGTTAAGGGCGCTATTGGATTACCCTCCACAGCAATTACTCGATGGTCTTGAGCAGTTATCACTTATTTGCCTGGATGATCTTCAGGTTATTGCTGGGGACGTAGCATGGGAAGAAGCATTATTTGATTTGTTCAACCGTATCAAAGATGTGGGTGGGCGACTGCTGTTAGGAGCCAATTGTTCTGTCAGGGAGTTACCGTTACAACTGCCAGATCTACAATCCCGGTTTGGTTGGGGGCCTGTGTTTCAATTATCGGAGCCCGAAGATGATGAAAAAATGGCAATTCTCCAATTTAGGGCCTCAAGGAGAGGCATGGAACTAAGTGATGATGTGGCACAATATTGGATTAGCCGTGCAACGCGAAGCCTAGGTGAACTAATGAACTGTCTTGATGAGTTGGAAGAAATTTCACTCCAGGAAGGGAGAAAGTTGAGTATTCCTTTTGTTAAGCAGGTTTTTAACTTTTCCTAGCGATTAAATACTGATGGCTTTAATTTCCAGATAATCCTCAAAGCCATATTTACCCCATTCTCGACCAATCCCCGATTGTTTGTAACCACCAAAAGGGATGTTATAACTATGAGGTGCATGATTAATTCTCACCATGCCTGCACGTAATTTGCGAGCGATATGTTTGCCCCGCTCAATATCTCCCGTTTGAATATATGCAGAGAGGCCATAGGCTGTATTGTTGGCGATTTCAATGGCCTCTTCTTCATCGTTATAAGGAATCAAAACCAGAACCGGTCCAAAGACTTCCTCCCGGGCAATGGTCATGCTGTTGTCTACATTGGCGAAGATCGTCGGTTTAGCATAGTGGCCTGTTTCAAAACCTTCTGGTTTGCCGGGACCGCCTGCAATCAGTGTGGCTCCTTCGTTAATCGCACCTTGAATTAACTGCTGCACTTTTTGGTATTGGGCGTGGCTAGCCAGGGGGCCGAGGTGTCTGCCGGGCTTTTTCGGATTATCTACCGTTACAATTTTCACATATTCTTGAGCCAAGACCTGGGCCTCTTGATAACGTGAATGTGGAATCAGCATTCGGGTCGGTGCATTACAGGATTGTCCGGTGTTCTCCATGCACATGAAAATACCTTTTTTAATTGATCGGTTGAAATCTGCATCTTCCAATAAGATATTGGGTGATTTCCCACCTAATTCCTGAGTAACGCGTTTTACTGAATCAGCAGCAGCTTTGGCTACGGCAATTCCTGCTCGGGTTGAGCCCGTAAAGGAGATCATGTCGATGTGGGGATGCTCCGCCAGAGCTTTACCTACACCGGTGCCACTGCCATTTACAAGGTTAAACACACCGGGTGGAAAACCAGCTTCATTGATCATTTCAGCAAACAAATGGGCGCTCAGTGGGGCGATTTCGCTGGGTTTTAATACCATGGTGCAGCCCGTAGCCAGCGCAGGGGCAACTTTGCAGGCAGCTTGATTGATGGGCCAATTCCATGGGGTGATAAGCCCGCAGACACCTATGGGTTCTTTGATGATCGTGCTGTTTTCTATGGTTTGTTCAAAGGCGTAATGCTTGAGTGCATCAATTGTGCTTTGTAGGTGGCCTCGGCCACAGTCGGCTTGCTCGTTGCGGGCAAAATCAATGGGTGCCCCCATTTCTAAATGGATGGCTTGTACCATCTCTTCATATCGCTTCATGTAAATACTGAGAAGGTTTTCTAGCAATGCCAGACGAGTTTCTCTGGTTGTTTGGCCGTATTCAGTAAATGCATGACGTGCTGCGATAACTGCGTTATCAGCGTCGGTAGTGGTGCCTTCAGATATTACGGCAATAGGTTGTTCCGTAGCAGGGTTTTCTACAGCTAAATCATTAGCTTCCCTGGGTAATACCCATTTACCATTGATAAAAAACTTTCTGCAATCTTGCATTTACTTGCCTTGACGATGGCATTTGTTGAGCTTAAAAAAATCTCTGTGAATTTTTATTTGGCTTTAATTATAGCTTGCAGTTGTTCCAGAGTTTGTGGGCCAAGCAGGACTTTTTCATATACGCCCTGGTGGTTAATTACCAGTGTTTCTGGCAATACTCCGCTAGCTTCTACAGAAAATTGATGCCGAGGGTCTGTTGTGAGTATTGGGAATTCAATGCCGAGATTATTAGTTTGTTTGATTAAGGCATCACCTTGAATACCATCGAAGTTGACGCCGAGTACCTGTACCTGGTCACCGTATTGTTGTTGCAGAGCATTTAATTCTGGAATTTCTTTACGGCAGGGTTTACACCATTCAGCCCAGTAATTAATCAAAACAATACGGCCCTGGAGATCGGAAAATTTCAGTGTTTTTCCATCGGCAAGGGCATAGCGAGGTTCACCATCACCACAGCCAGCGAGTGACAGGCAAAGTAATAAGGTGAGCCAAGCTAAAAGATGGAGACTAAATAACGGTTTAATCTTTTGTATCACGAGGGTTTTCCATGGATATATTGGGCTCAAACAATTCTGCTACGGTTGGTGAGAACGTATTTTCCAGCTGTTGGTTGGCTTGATTTAAAATATCAGACAGGGTCGAAAACCAGGGGTATTTTGCCAGCACATTAGAGGCTTTCGGTCCTGGCAGCATGGTAGAGCCATTGCCGCCAAGTGCCGCAAGGTCCTTAATATGAAGGTGGCTTGGGTCTCTTGTTAGTACGTAATACCCTGAAGAGGTTTCCGCCAAGATATGTTTTTCCAACAAAAGGTCTCGCAATCGCCGCCAATGCTGTTCTTCCAGTCCGGCCTCAGTTAAATCTCTATTGGATAGTGATTCACCCTTTTGCTGTTTGCGCCAGCATTCCCAAAGTACAACTAAAACAGCAACAAGGTCGGGATATTCATATCCTTGCCATGCCGTTTTAAAGGTCTCCATGGAGCGGATCAGCTCTGCACCACCTAATACGAGGATCCACATGAGGTAAATCCAGATTAGGAAAATGGGGAAAATGGCAAACGCGCCATAAACCGTGGTGTAACTTGAGTGAGCAACTAAGGTACCAAAGGCAATTTTGGCAAGCTCAAAACAGATCGCGGTGACTAGCCCTCCGATGACGGCATAACGCGTATTCACTTTGCAGTTGGGGACGGCAATAAATAGCAGAGTAAATGCAGCCCATGTAAATAACAGTGGCATGTATTCGAAAACTAATGCGGTAACGCCAAGGGCATCGACTTCATCAACCAGTAACTGGAAAGAGAGTAAATAGGTACGCATCATCAGGCCTATGCCCAGTAATAACGGCCCTAAACTGAGAATACCCCAATAAAGGAGGAAGCTTGACAGGCCTTTTCTTCCCCCTACAGTCCCCCAAATATTATTAAAGGTTTGTTCAATATTAGTGAGCATCAGATAAGAAGTAATTAATAAAATGACGGCACCAGCAACCGATAAATTACGTGCCTGATTAGAAAATTCTGTAAGGTATTGCTGAATCTCAGCGCCACTTTGGGGCACAAAGTTACTGAAAATTAATTCCTGAACCTGGCTCTCAAGCCCTTGAAAGGCGGGGATTAGGGAAAACATGGAATACATTAGGGTCATTAAAGGAACAACAGCAAACAGGCTCATGTAGGTAAGCGCAGCAGCACTTTGCCGACAGCCATCATTAATAAAACGTTTTGCCAAATGCCGAAAGAAATGTTTCACCATTTGTAAACGTTCTGTTGCAGTTAAAGACGTGCTTGATGACACTATGTACCCACTCTTGGGTGCCAATCCTGGCCCCGGTAACTAATTTGCCGCTAAAATGTGTTTCTTTAGAGCGACATGTATGAAAACGGCATGTATTCTATACAACATCTTTTAGACAGTTTAAGTTTAGATGCTTACATCTAGATAACTTAAATTTAAAACCACATATAAAGGTATTTTACACAAAGATTATGGTTAGTATTTATCACAACCCCCGCTGCTCGAAATCTCGCCAAACTCTAGCATTACTGGAAGAGGGTGGCATCGACCCTGAAATTATATTGTATCTGGAAACACCTCCCTCAGCTGAAACTTTGACGAACGTACTGCAAAAGCTGGGTATTACGCCCAGGCAATTACTCCGCAAAGGTGAAGATGCATACAAGGAAAATAATCTATCGGATACCAGCCTGAGTGATCAACAACTGATTGATGCCATGGTTGCCCACCCTAAGTTGATTGAGCGTCCCATCGTTATTAATGGTAGTAAAGCGGCTTTGGGTCGCCCACCAGAACAGGTGTTGGATATTCTGTAGTTGAGTCATTTTTAGTTAAGTGATCTTTAAGTTAAGTGATATTTAGTTAAACAGTCTGAGGCTTTTTTTAATGTCATTAATGTCGTCATACATTTTGGTGTTGTATTACTCACGTTACGGCAGTACAAAAGCCATGGCAGAAAAAATTGCTGAAGGTATCGAGCAGGTTGGACTGGAGGCAAAGGTAAGAACAGTGCCGGCAGTTTCAGCTAATAGCGAAGCGACTGAGCCTGATATACCGGCAGAGGGACATGTTTACTGTACCCAGGATGACTTAAAAAATTGCTCAGGATTAATTCTTGGTAGCCCAACCCGTTTCGGTAATATGGCTGCTCCACTTAAGTATTTTCTTGATAGTACTGGAGACATTTGGTTAAACGGTGATTTAATTGGTAAACCAGCAGCCGTATTTACATCAACCGGATCGTTACACGGTGGTCAGGAAACAACATTGTTAAGCATGATGTTGCCTCTCATGCATCAGGGGATGGTTTTGGCGGGTTTACCTTATAGTGAGAAGGCGCTTCATACTACAACAAAGGGTGGCACGCCATATGGTGCGTCACATCAGTCGGGAGATGGTAGCCTTGGCCTTAGTGGCGAAGAAGAAGACCTTTGTGTTGCCCTAGGTAAACGCATTGCCGAACTTACTTCAAAATTGTCGGACTCTATTTAATAGAGCCTATTACCGAGCGTATGTGATACAGCGTTTGTAACCATACCTTTATATAATCAGGACGTTTTATCATCAATGAAAGTGATTCCCAATCTAGGTAAAAAATTGCGTATTGGCCGACAGTTAACCTGGGGTAGTCTTATCTTATTTCTGCTCGTATTATTGTTAAACGGGCTTTTGTCATCAACACCGCTTAGCTTAATGATCTTTACTTTTTTGCCATTATTAATTCTTCTGCCTGGCTTGTATATTGAGCGTTACAAAACGATTTCGATGCTCTGTTTTGTGACCTTGCTGTATTTTGTAGTTACGGTAACTAATTTATTTGCCCCTACAGCCAATTTGCTAGATGTGGCAGAGCTGGTTTTATTGGTGATACTGTTTAGTGCTGCGATGATGTTTAGTCGCTGGAAACAATATTCTCTTTATCAGGATGATAGCGATGAGTGAAAAACCAGGTCTGATTCGACGTTTTTTTCGATTAATTGCGGGGCTCCTCAGTGCCGTTCGCGTGCTGGTGAACCTTGTTTTTGTGTTGATACTGGTTGCCGTCATCATGAGCTTTGTACAAAAGGATGTACAGCCATTGCCTGAGCATGCGGCGTTGAAAGTTGCACCTGGAGGCTTTTTAGTCGAACAAAAAACCTATGTAGATCCATTAACGCAAATATTGGAACAGAGTAGCCCCGCCGATGCGGAAACCCTGATTCATGATTTGATCGAGGCGATTGATCGAGCTGCTGACGATGAGCGAATTACCAGCCTGGTGATGGAACTGGACTTTCTGGTTGGCGGTGGTATTAGCAAATTGGAAGATATCGGTGATGCCCTGGCTAGATTTAAGGCCAGTGGCAAAACGATTGTTGCTGTCGGAGACAATTACACCCAAGAACAGTATTACTTGGCCAGCTATGCCGATGAAATTCATTTAAATCCCATGGGTACTGTACTGCTCACTGGTTATGGCAGTTACCACAGCTACCTCAAGGAAATGCTGGATAAACTACGTATTCATCTCAATATTTTTCGAGTGGGAACCTATAAAGATGCCATTGAGCCATTTACTCGCTCTAATATGTCGGAAGCATCTCGTGAGCATACTACTGAGTGGCTCAATGCATTGTGGTCAGTCTACACCAGTAGGGTTGAAGCACTCCGTGATTTACCGGCTGATGCGATTAATGATTATGCCAATAACTTGGGTAGCAAATTAGCAGCCCATAATGGCGACACTGCAGCGTTGGCATTATCAGCTGGTTTGGTCGACAAGCTCTCAACCCGCCCACAGATGATGGCGCGGCTAAAGCAATTAGCAGGTATCGGTGAAGAGGGTGGTTATAACGCAATTGAAGTGGGCCGTTATCTGAACCATGAGCGTCGTTTGGAATCTCTTCAAACGGACTCGGCTGGTAATAAAATTGGCCTTATCGTTGCGAAAGGCGCTATTTTTGATGGTGAACAACCTGCTGGCACAGTAGGTAGTGACACGCTTTCTGAATTATTTATACAAGCTCGCGAAGACGATCAGATTAAAGCGGTGGTGCTTCGTGTAGACAGCCCAGGAGGCAGTGCTTTTGCTTCTGAGGTAATACGACAGGAAATACTATTGACCAAGCAACAGGGTAAACCTGTCGTAGTTTCTATGGGGTCTGTTGCCGCATCAGGTGGTTACTGGATTGCCATGGGCGCTGATGAAGTTTTAGCCAGCCCAACAACTATTACAGGTTCTATTGGCGTGTTTGGCATTATTCCAACCTTTGAGGACAGCCTCGATGCATTGGGTATGCAAAGTGATGGAGTGGGTACCACCGCATTGTCTGATTTTTACCAATTGAACCGGCCTATGTCACCTCAAGCAAAGCAGGTCGTTCAGGCGGGTGTTGATCATGTTTATGACCGTTTTTTAACGATAGTAGCTGAGGCGACAGAGAGTACAACAGATCAGATTCACCAGGTGGCCCAAGGGCGGGTATGGACTGGTGCTAAAGCATTGGAGTTGGGTTTGGTTGATGAATTGGGTGGTTTAAAACAAGCCATTGAATCTGCGGCAGAGCTGGCCGAACTGGATACATATGATGTTGAGGAAGTGAGTCAACCCTTGGATTTCCGTGAACAGTTGTTACAAGAAATAGCCAATGGGCAGGTAGGTGCTTTGGTGTCTGCTGTACCAAAAAATTGGTTGCCCAGTAGTTTGGTTTCACACTTGTATGGTATTAGCAAAAAGGTTGAAGTTATGGCGCAATTCAATGATCCCAGAGGTATGTATTTAAATTGCTTTGAGTGTCAGGGCCAGTAACAATCTTCTGTTCACAGTAAATTAAATAAAGAAAAAAAGCCGTTGCTTTGTAGCAACGGCCTTTTTATTTTGTACTTAAGATTTTCTTATAACAAGCCGGTTTAGACTTTAACGCTCCAAATGTTGAAGTTTGTCCGGTGCACCATCCCACTCTTCAGCATCGGGAAGTGGTTCTTTCTTCTCAGTTATATTTGGCCACACTTCAGCTAGCTCAGTGTTTAGTTCCAAATAGACTTGTTGATCTTCTGGCAGTTCGTCCTCAGAAAAGATTGCTTCCGCAGGACATTCTGGTTCACAGAGTGCGCAGTCAATACACTCATCCGGGTGGATTACCAGGAAATTGGGGCCTTCGTAAAAGCAATCAACCGGGCAAACTTCCACACAATCTGTGTATTTGCACTTGATGCAGTTCTCGCCGACGATGAAGGTCATGTAGGTGCTCTCCGTAAAGCAGGTGTTTCAACAGCGGCGCATTATACAGAAATCAATTCCCCTATTTAAACCCCGTATTCAAACTATAACGCACTACTTTGCTCGGTTTTTGCTCTTAATCAATTTTTGCCAATCAGTTTCTTCAAGGCATAGAGCGTCTCTAGCGCTTCCCGAGGGCTTAATTCATCGGGGTTAACATCCGAGAGAGCATCGAGCAGAGCTGAGGCAATAGGGCCGGGAAATAGCTCACTTTGGATAGGTGCTGGTTCTGATGCGGCAGTACTGTTTGATGTCCCTGAAGGCTTTACCGTGGGATGAGCGCCTGCTTCCAGGCTAGCTAACTCTTTTCGTGCCAGGGTGATAACTTCAGAGGGAATACCTGCCAGTTTTGCCACTTGAATCCCATAGCTTTGGCTGGCGGGGCCTTCCTGAATGGTGTGTAAGAAGACAATATCATCGTTATATTCAGTGGCATCCAAATGGACATTGGCAACGCCCTGTGTTTTATCGGGTAAGCTGGTTAACTCAAAATAGTGAGTGGCAAACAGGGTAAAAGCTTTTACTTTTTCTGCAAGTTGAACGGCACAGGCCCAAGCCAATGACAAACCATCAAATGTGCTGGTACCTCGGCCTACTTCATCCATTAATACCAAGCTACGTTCGGTGGCATTATGAAGGATGTTTGCCGTTTCAGTCATTTCCACCATAAACGTAGAGCGGCCACCAGCTAAATCATCCGATGAGCCAATACGGGTGAAAATTCGATCAACTAAACCAATAGAAGCATTTTGTACGGGGACACAGCTTCCGATATGCGCCAATAAAACAATCAGTGCTGCTTGTCGCATATAGGTAGATTTACCGCCCATGTTTGGTCCTGTAATCACTAGCATACGGCGCTGCTCATCAAGCTTGAGATCATTGGCAACAAAGAGTGTGTCGTGCACTTGTTCCACTACAGGGTGTCGTCCGTCAGTGACAAAAATACCGGGTTTCTCAACCAGCTCGGCGGGCATGAGGTTTAGGCTGTCGGCTCGTTCTGCCAGGTTCGTTAGTACATCCAGTTCAGAAATAGCCGCCGCACATTGTTGCAGTGGCAACAGTTGTTCATTCAGTATTTCTACTAATGCTTCGTAAAGGGCTTTTTCCCTGGTGAGCGCGCGGCTTTTGGCGCTTAGGGCTTTGTCTTCAAACTCTTTTAGCTCGGGAGTGATAAATCGTTCAGCATTTTTTAGTGTTTGACGCCGAATGTATTCAGCTGGTGCCTGGTCAGACTGTGCACGTGATATTTCAATGAAGTAACCGTGTACACGGTTGTAGCCAACTTTTAAGGTGCTGATGCCTGTATTTTGTTTTTCTCGTTCTTCCAGATCGATCAAAAACTGTCCGGCATTACTACTGATATTTCTTAACTCATCGAGCTCTGTATCATAGCCTTCAGCAATAACACCGCCATCTCGAATAACAACAGGTGGGTTATCAATGACTGCGCGATTGAGTAAGTCGACAGTTTCGGGAAACTCTGAGGCATTAGTTAATAGTTGCCGAATGTGTGAAGAATCTGAGCCTGAGAGAATGGATTGAATGACAGGCAAGGCAGCTAGGGATTGTCTTAATCGGGTTAAATCTCGGGGGCGGGCAGATCGTAATGCTACACGGCCGAGGATTCTCTCCATGTCACCAATGTTCTTTAATTCATCGGTGAGCGTTTCATAACAATAGTTTAGGCGTAATTCGGCGACAGCTTGTTGTCGCCCTTGTAGTGTATCTAAATTGCGTAATGGCCGATTAATCCAGCGGCATAACAGCCTGCTCCCCATGGCTGTTGAGGTGTTATCCAGTACCGACAGTAAGGTATTTTCCTGACCGCCGTTTAAATTGGTATCCAGTTCTAAATTGCGCCGGGTAGCTGCATCCAAGATAACGCTGTCATCGCGGTTTTCATGGCTAATAGAACGAATGTGGGGCAAAGCAGTACGTTGGGTTTCACGTGCATATTGCAGCAGGCAGCCGGCTGCTGAAAGAGCGAGTGGCAAATGATCACAACCAAAGCCATTAAGGTCTTTGGTGCCAAACTGGTCAGTTAAGTGACGAAGGGCAGTATCCTGTTCGAACTCCCAGGGCTGTCTATAACGAACGCCTTTGTAGGCTTCAATAATTTCAGGAGCGGGAAAATCTTCACTGACAAGTAATTCAGCAGGGTTAAGGCGTTGTAGCTCACTTTGTAGACTTTCGGTACCCACTACTTCCAGTACTAAAAAACGACCACTACCGATATCAAGTGTGGCGATACCGAAGGTCGTAATATCTGATAAATTTTGGCTTGATGACCTATTTTTAGAAGAGGGGTTTTTAGATGAATGATTACCGTAAGTAACAGCTATGAGCAGGTTGTCTCGTCTTTCATCGAGAAGTGCTTCATCGCTGATAGTGCCAGGAGTAATGACTCGAACGACTTCACGTTCTAATGGTCCTTTACTGGTGGCGGGGTCACCGATTTGCTCACAGATAGCAACCGACACCCCAAGTTTTACTAACTTGGCTAAATAGCCTTCAGCGGCATGGTAAGGAATACCTGCCATGGGTATGGGATTTCCAGCAGACTTACCTCTTGCTGTTAGCGTTACATCCATTAACTGGGCAGCTTTTTTTGCGTCATCAAAAAACAGCTCGTAGAAATCACCCATCCGGTAAAACACCAGCTCATTGGGGTGTTGTGCCTTGATGCGTAGATATTGC
>JALQUJ010000099.1 GCA_023263825.1 Porticoccus sp. | reverse complement strand
GGGAACTACATTAGGAGCAGCCGTTGGAAAAGCATCGAAGAATAGGACTTTGCCTTGACTTTCTTCTCCTTTTTTTTCATTGTCTTTTTTTCTTAGTGCTACTTCAGAGATTTTAGTTTTATCTCTTCATCTTTCATCTTTAATAGGTTTAAATCCTTCAGGATCATCAGCCATATTTTCAAAGAAAGGAGGTTTTTTTACATAGGTTGAGTTACTATCCCAGTCATAAATACTACTTTCTTCCGTTTTAATTTCTTGCCACTCTTTTGGTCCTAATGAAACATTAGCATATCTGCTGACAAACATTTCTGCATTAAGTGATTTTAATAATGTCTCTTCTATTTCTGTTGAATGTCCGCTCCCTGGCTCAAACCTAACAACGTCCATAATTTTTTTCAAAATAAATCAGTAAGTTATGAAGACTTCTTAACTCTGTTGTGACACTTTCGCCATTATTGCCTTATTTTTATAGGAATTTCAACTTTTTGATTTTGAATCTGAGATATATAACCAAAGAAAATATTACCCCTGTAACCATTCTTTTCTTGCTCGATTAGTACCCAATGATCACTTACAATGCCCATCAATTTGTAAATAACTTCATACTTAAATTAGCCATCAATGAATCCACCCCCCCAAACTACGTCACCTTCAAGCAATAAAGGTAAGAAAGAAAACCAACTGGTTAACTTGGCCTTTAATATCATTATCCCAACCCTGATATTAATGAAGCTTAGCGGTGACGATTACCTGGGAACAAAACTAGCGATCGTAATTGCCCTATCGTTCCCTCTCATCTATGGGTTAAAAGATTTGATAACCCAAAGAAAATTTAATTTTTTCTCTATTCTAGGCATTGTCAGCATTCTCTTAACAGGTGGCATAAGCCTGCTAGAGCTTGACCCAGCCTATATCGCCATAAAAGAAGCGGCTGTGCCTGCAGTCTTAGGCATTGCAACAGTGATTTCCCTGAGAACACCTTACCCTTTAGTAAAAACATTTTTATACAACGATACTATTTTACAAACGGATCGTATTGCCGAGGCGCTGGACAAAAATAACAACAACCACCCCTTTGAAAAATGCTTGGTAAATGCCTCCTGGCTGGTTGCAGGCTCCTTTTTCTTGTCCGCCATTCTTAACTATGTATTGGCAACGGTACTGATCACAAGCCAGCCTGGCACCGTTGAATTCAACGAACAACTTGGGAAAATGACAGCACTGAGCTTCCCTGTTATCGCGATACCGGCTATGTTGGTTTTAATGGGCGCCCTATTTTATTTATTTAGGGGAATCACTAAGCTGACAGGACTTACGCTGGAAGATGTAATCCACCATCATGAAAAAAAGAAGGACTAAGCCAATGTGGTATTCCATTAGTAGTCAGGATATCGAAAACAGCCTAGAAAAAAGAATGTCAGCAAGGCCAGCACATTTGGCCAGACTTGAAAAACTAAATGAACAAGGGCGACTGTTTGTCGCCGGCCCTCATCCTGCGATAGACTCAGAAACACCAGGAGAAGCAGGTTTTACGGGCAGTTTAATTATAGCAGAATTTGAATCTTTAGATGCAGCACAACAATGGGCAAATGACGACCCTTATTTAGATGCCGGTGTTTATGCCCATGTCACCGTTAAACCCTTTAAAAAGGTGCTACCCTAAAAATTTATGTATAGAAACTTATAATAAAAACTATAAGCCTCCTAATACATAACAACGACCTAATGAAGAAAATATCAATCTAACGTAGGATTTAACAACAGCATCAGGTTAACGAGAAAACCATGAGAATCTTTATAGCAATCACTTTGCTTTATTGTTTTGCAATATCAACACATGCCCAAACGGTATACATTTCTGATGAATACCGAGTACCACTAAGGAGCTCTCCCTGCCCTCGCTGCTCAATTCTTCACCGAGGAATCAAGAGTGGTTCTGCATTAACATTAGTAGAAACCAATGACGAAGGTTGGAGTCATGTCAAAACTAGGAGTGGGATGGATGGGTGGATGCCCTCACATTATTTGAAAAAGGAACTCCCTGCGCGCGATCAATTAGCTGCAATTAAAGCAAAGTATGAGCGCTTGCAAAGTAAACACTTGGCTCAAAGTGATGAACTTAAAACGTTAAAACAAAATCATTCACAACTCGCTGCAGACCTTAAAAACACACAAACCAGTCGGGATCGGATAAATACTGAACTAAAAAACATTAAAAAAATCTCATCTAACGCTATTTCCATTAACCAGCAAAACCGGGAGCTTCTGGAAAGGAATGGTATTTTGCAAAGTGAGGTTGATATTTTAACTGCTGCCAACGAAAGGCTTACAAACAGCGAAAAGAATACATGGTTTCTTTATGGTGTATTTGCTGTCGTAATGGGTGCTGTACTCACCTTAATTATTCCACACCTTAAACGCCGCAAGCGTTTTTCTGAATGGGGTTAAAAAAGTGGGGCTAAAAGGTCCATAACTTGTTACCTAGAACAGCTTTTTATTTTGTATACAGCCATTTTAATGAAACAAGAGATCAGTAAATGTTAAAAAAACTCTGTACCGCTTTGTGTGTAATAGCATTGTCTTTCATGGCATTGCTCTCTACCAGCTACGCAAAGGCTTCAGCTGTGCAAGTTATGATCAGCACAGATCAAGGAAATATTCAGCTAGAGCTTTATCCAGACAAAGCGCCAAAAACGGTGGAAAATTTCTTAACTTACGTGAATGACAAATACTACGATGGGTTAGTGTTTCACCGGGTTATCAAGGGCTTTATGATCCAAGCTGGTGCCTTTGATAAGAATCTTAACATCAAAGAGCCAAAGGGTGAGCCCGTAGTTAATGAGTCATTTAATGGTTTAAAAAATGCAAAAGGCACTATTGCCATGGCACGAAAAAGCGACCCCAATAGCGCAAAATCACAGTTCTACATCAATGTAGTTGATAATTTTTTTCTAGACCCACGCAGCCACAAACCAGGGTATACGGTATTTGGGCGTGTTATCAGTGGTATCGAAGTGGCTGAAAAAATTTCAAAATTACCCACTAAAAAATCAGGTCACATGGCCGATGTACCTGTCTCACCTATCCATATTTTAAAAGCCAGGGTCATCCCCCAAGCCCAAAAATAAAAACAGATAGGTAAGCAAGTGTTTAAAACCGCGCTAAGCGTTAACCTGAATAAAATTGCCCTGATCCGCAATTCCCGGGAAGGTGATTACCCCAGTGTTGTGGATCATGCAAAAATCTGTATTGACCATGGTGCAGATGGCATTACCATTCACCCTCGCCCGGATCAGAGACATATCAGACCTCAAGATGCACACGACCTAAAAAGCCTGATCACTGAGATTAATAAAACCAGAACCACCCCCATCGAGTTTAATATCGAGGGAAACCCATTTGCCGGCCCTAAAGGGAGTTACCCCGGGTTAATTCCATTAGTCGAAGAAACCCAACCCGATCAATGTACTTTGGTACCGGATAGTGACAGCCAGCTAACGTCTGATCATGGGTTTGATCTAAACCAATCGGGAAATACTCTCGAACCAATTATCAAACAATTAAAAGCTAATAATGTTCGAGTCAGTCTGTTTATGGATCCAAATCCATCACAGATTAAATTAGCAGCAGAGATCGGCGCTGATCGCATTGAACTTTACACCGGCCCCTATGCAGCAGCCTGGGGCACAGAGCAACTTGAAAGTATTTTTGAACAACACTACAAAGCAGCTGGACTGGCAAAAAAACTTGGTTTGGGGTTGAATGCAGGGCACGATTTAAACTTGGATAACCTGAAAAAATTTGCCACCATTCCAGGGCTTTTAGAGGTATCGATTGGGCATGCATTGACTGTAGATTCAATTGCTATGGGTATGGGTAAAGCAGTTCAATGCTATAAAGCCCTGCTATCTAATTAACCAATATCTAACTAGCCCAATAGAGTTAAGGGCTCAGTTACCTTCTGTCACGCTTAATGTTCCTGGCTCTCCTGACACTTTACACAAAACCTAGATTCGGGTTTTACCTCCAAGCGGCGAATATCAATATTATCCCCGCAGTGTTCACACCAACCGCACTCACATAACCCAGAGCCACTCTGTTTTATATTCAACAATGCACGCTGGATATCTTTTAAACGCTTTTGATAACCAGCTCTGCACGCCTGGGACATTTCCTGTTGCTGCATCGCATCCATTCGAGACAATCGCCCCACCTTGGTTTGATCAAGTTCGACCGTATCACCGGATTCCGGGGATATATCTAAGAGCATGAGCAACTCATCACGAAGTGCTTCCAAAGATCGAGCAAAACTATTCAGTTGTTTCTCTGTTAAATCATTCATACCACTTAAATTAACTGTATTACTTCAATTTACCAGAAACGTATAATCATCACTGCTGTTATGCACTCATAAATATAAACCACGAGCATCCACTCTAGTGACCGACTCTTCAAATCACCGTCAACGCAAACAATTTTTTGACCGACTGCTAACTATCTATGGTCGTAAGCCAGTACTGGAAGCATTGGAAAACCCGGAGATCCCCTGTTTTCGGCTTCATCTGGCTAATACCAACAAACCAGGCGGGATCATTAAACAAATTAAAATGTTGGCAGAAAAACGTGGCGTTGAAATTGCCTACCATAGCCGCCAAGAACTCTCGAGAATATCCCGTAATAGTAAACAAGACCAAGGGATTGCCGCAGACCTAGAATGCCCAAATCATCAGCTCCTGGAAGATTTCCTATCAAAACCACCTCAAGAAAACTATAGCCTAATCGCCCTCGATGGCATCACCAACCCACAAAATCTTGGCATGATTATCCGATCCGTTACTGCCAGCCCTTGCCATGGTGTTTTACTTCCTAAAAAAGGGACTGCAGCTATCTCACCACTTGTGATCAAAGCCAGTGCGGGCACTTTGTTTAAAAGTACTTTAATTCACTGTGACAGCCTGGAACAGGCATTACCAAAACTAAAAAATATTGGTGTCGTATGTTGCACACTTTCATCTCACAGCAAACAAACGCTCAGTGAATTTAAGACTGAATCACCTGTCATCTATGTACTGGGAAATGAAACAGAAGGGGTCTCAAGTAAAGTCAGCAAACTCTGTACAGAACATATCTGCATACCAATGAGCAATGGAGTGGAATCACTCAATGTTGCTGTTACAGCAGCCTTGTTAGCCTTTCAACATAGCTAAACGCGTGGAGAAATAAATAACAACGGGAATACACCAATCAGAGCTGTTAACACTACGAGATCAAATGCTGGCCAACTTTACCGGCTTCCATAATGCACTAAAAAGGATAGCAATCACTGCCGCCAACATTGTCAAACCACCCAGTACAGCAATAGCAGGCAATACACCAATCGCCGTAATGGTATGACCACTTACCCAAGCCCCTATGGGCGCAGCACCAAACAATGCCAACTGATAAATAGAAACGACTCGAGCACGATAGGGTTGAGGAGACTCTTCATGGGTCATTGAGCGCCCCAGCATCATCGCTACACCCGATGCGCCACCCCAAAGAAGAACCAATGTAAACAAAAGCCACGCAGGAGGATGCATAGCAATGGCAACCAAAAAGCCACCTCTTAGCAACAAACTAATAATCAGTGCCCGGCCAGGCTGGGTAAACCTGCCGACAAAACGAATAATATAGACATTAGATAGGATCACACCAAACATAAAACTAAACTGTATCCAGGCAAAAAATGCTGCACCCTCATGATAGATTTCTCTGGTCAAAATCGGCATGGCGACCAAATAGAGCCCAAACCCCAGAAACCCTGTTGCTGCAACTACCATCATCAGATGACGTAGTCGCACATCTTCCCTAACGAGGTTCAAACCTGTCGTCATATCCTTCCAGGTAGATTTTTTCCGCTCTCCATCGGTACCCGGGACAGAACTTAAACATTGACGAAGCAACCATCCGGAACAAAGCAAAAAGACAATTTGAAGAATGATCAGGCTATACAAACCTACCTGATCCAAATAACCCGCAAGAATAATTCCTACGCTCTGTGCTGAAAATTGAATAAAAGAAGCTTTTGCCACAGCCCGCTGTAGCTGTGTGTCTGCCACCTGAGATAACAGGCTTTCTCTCGCCGGCTGAATAAATGCCGTCACCGTGCCAAAACAAACACCAAACAATAGCATCAAACCAAATGACAAATACCCTTGCCATATGGCAATCAACAATACGAAACAGGGTGCACAATAAAACAGATACAACCGGAACAAATGGTGCCCAAGGTGTCGGTTATCCGACACTACACCACCCAAGAGAATAAAAAATAATTGAGGAAGCATTAGCGCCATCTGTGCATAGCCAACACGAAGGGCTGTTTCATTCAGAATACCCACCAACAACCATGGGAAAATAACAATTTGCAGCCCTTGAGCCAGGGAACTTGCGCCCACACCACCCAAGTAAGTCTTGAAATTGCCCACTGAGTTATTACTGGAAGAACTATCGACTATTGTTTGCATGACTCAATTATTCACAGGTCAAAACAAATTATTGTCTTTCAACAAATCCAAAAAGGCAGACTCATCCAATATAGAGATCTGAAGCTCCTGGGCCTTTTTCAATTTTGAACCAGCACCGGGACCGGCGACAACACAATCTGTTTTAGCAGAGACGCTGCCTGACACTTTGGCACCCAAAAGCTGTAACTTTTCTTTCGCTTCAGAACGCCCCATCACCTCCATCGTGCCAGTAAGGACCCAGGTTTGTCCGGATAGTGGAAGCGCATTATCGTTATCTGCCTCTAGGGCTGGCCAATGAACACCGCAATGACATAGCCCCTCAATAACTTTCAAATTATCTTCCTGGTTAAAAAACTCATGGACAAAGTGAGCAACAATCGGGCCCACATCTGGTACCTCTTGTAACTCTTCCTGTGATGCTACTTGCAACGCCGATAACTCACCAAAATGTTTGGCAAGGGATCGTGCGGTTGCCTCCCCCACTTCGCGAATTCCAAGGGCATAAAGAAAACGAGGCAAGGTAGTAGACTTGGTTTTATCCAAAGCTAACAATAAGTTTTCAGCTGATTTTTTACCCATTCTCTCCAAATTGGCTAACTGCTCAATCTCAAGCTGATACAAGTCTTCAACGGAATGAATTAATTCCTGATCCACCAGTTGCTCTACCAGCTTATCGCCCAAACCTTCAATATCCATTGCCTTGCGAGAAGCGTAGTGCTTGATCGCCTGCTTACGTTGTGCCGAACAAACAAGGCCACCAGAACAGCGGGATACAGCCTCCCCTTCCACCTTTTCCACCGGAGAGTGACAAACGGGACAATGGTCAGGAAATACGATTTTTTGGGCATTTTCTGGGCGCTTTTCCAATACGACTTTTACAACTTGAGGAATTACATCACCCGCCCGGCGGACAATAACCGTGTCACCTACTTGTACCCCCAAGCGCTTCACCTCATCCTGATTGTGTAATGTGGCATTGCTCACCGTCACACCACCCACAAATACAGGTTGAAGCCTTGCTACAGGAGTAACAGCACCTGTACGACCTACCTGAAACTCCACACCGACAAGACGCGTCATTTCTTCTTGCGCAGGAAATTTTCTAGCGATAGCCCAACGTGGCGCTCTGGCAACAAACCCCAATCGCTGCTGAAGGGAAAGATCATCAACTTTGTAAACGATACCGTCGATTTCATAAGGCAGTTGATTTCGAAGGACAGACATTTTTTGGTAGTAACCTAAGCAACCCTTAATATCAGTTGCGACCTCCATATGGGGGTTAATCAAAAACCCCCACTGCTTTAGCATGGCTAATGTTCCAGAGTGAGTCACCAATTGACCTTTTTCTGACAGGTCTTCACCGACAATTTGGCCCAGGCTATACGCTGCCATCTCCAAGGGTCTGGAAGCTGTAATTTTCGAGTCTAATTGACGAAGACTACCCGCAGCTGCATTCCTTGGATTCACAAACTGTTTTTCCTCGGCTGCCACGGCCTCTCGGTTTAGTTTTTCAAAGCCTGCTTTTGGCAGATAAATTTCGCCCCGCACTTCTAACAGCTCAGGAGGATGATCAGTTTGAAGCTTTAAAGGAATTGAATTTATCGTGCGTACATTTTCAGTGATATCTTCTCCGGTAAAACCATCTCCTCGGGTAGCTCCACGGATCAAAATACCATTTTGGTACAGCAGACTGACTGCGACACCATCCAACTTTGGTTCACATATATAGGAAAAAGGTCCGGGCAACTTAAGACGCTCTGTTGTCTTTCTATGAAATTCCAACAATTCATCATCACTAAATGCATTATCCAGGGATAGCATTGGAACTTCGTGAACCACTGAATCAAATTCTTTAAGTGGCTCCCCTCCTACCCGCTGGGTGGGAGAATCAGGTGTCTGCAACGAAGGATAGTCTGCTTCAAGTTTTTGGAGCAGCCTTAGCAAGCGATCATATTCAGCATCAGGAATTGAAGGGGCATCAAGAACATAGTAGAGGTGATTGTGACGATTTAGCTGCTCTCTTAGGTTCGCAGCTTCCGCTAGGATAGACTGGTCAATTTCTTCCATTATTTAAATTCCAGCTATATCCCAGACCTGTTTGATAATAAACCTACAGAACCACCGAGGCTAGAGAACCTACCCAGCTTACTTTACCTACTTAAATATTGGACAACTGGGCTCGACTAAAATCGACAACTCTTTGGCGATAATGTTCTTCAGTTTGTCGAGTAATGATACTGCGGCTTTCGTCTTTTAATTCACCATCAAGATCAGCTGCTATTTGTTTCGCAGAGTTAAACAAACTCTCCAGCGTCTCGGCCGGGTCTGACACATCTTCCATGGCAAAAAAGAGGCTGATACCAGGCGTCGTTAGCTGATCCATATTTTTTAAATCAAAGGTACCGGGATTGACAGAATTAGCCACGCTATAAATCACAGGGCCTGCACCTTCTTCTTCATGGCGGTGAAAAATCTTCATGGAGCCATAACGCAAGCCTTGTTTTAACAAGGCCTCCAACAGCTCCTCGCCCTGGAAAAATTTACCCTCTTTAGCCATTAAATGCAGCACCACCACACTGGCTACAGGAACTTGGCCACTCTCGGTCCTCTTTGCTGGTGAAGGCGCTTGATCTTCTAATGATCTTTTACCCTCTCCTGATAAACTCTGGGACTCAGCAGGCTCATCTAAATTAAAACTTGATTGTTCTGGCTCAGTAATAGGTACCGATAATTTCGGTTTGTTGGCTTCTGCCCGTTCACGGACAGTTTTTCCTACTTCTTCTATATCTTCATCACCCCGGTAACTAACAACCCTGGCCCCACCACTGGGAAGCTCACTGCCAAATTCATCAAACTCTTCATCGTCATCAAAGATGAGCTGTTTACGGCGGGGCATATGTATTTTTTCATAGCGGGCATTACGAATGCGACGAATGACATCAAGCATAATGGCCAGTGCAACCAATGCGCCTAAAGCAATCATCATTTCTCGAGCACCAAATTCCATCGACTACCACACCTACCCTTTATCTAAACTATTAACCTGGCAATGAAACAGGTTGTCCTAACGTATTTCATTATCGTCCAGAAAAACCTGGCGGCGTTGCGTGAAACCCCTTGGTTTTCTGGACTCGCGATGGCTTTCAGCCATCGGCAGCACGCCCGTGTGCTGCACTATTTAACCCAGCAACAATAGTTGCCGAGTTAATAGTTAAACTCAGTACTGTTTAAACTATCTAGTACTGTAATATAAATATACCTTATCTATCAGTTACTTAAAACAGATACCTAATCCAATTACATTAACAATATTTTTAGTATTAACCCGGCAACGGCTGTTATTGGGTTAACAGTGCTGCATCTACCCTTAAGCTTCAGCCAATTCAACTGCCTGGTTAACATCAACACTGACCAGTCGGGAGACTCCAGCCTCATGCATAGTGACCCCCATAAGCTGGTTAGCCATTTCCATAGCAATTTTGTTGTGAGAAATATAAATAAATTGCACTTTTTCCGACATTTCTTCAACCATCCGCGCATACCTACCTACGTTGGCATCATCCAATGGCGCATCCACCTCATCCAGCATACAAAAAGGTGCCGGGTTTAGGTGGAAAATTGAAAAGACCAAAGCAATTGCAGTTAATGCTTTCTCACCACCTGACAGCAAGTGAACTGTCGTGTTTTTCTTGCCTGGAGGGCGAGCCATAATTGTCACACCAGTATCCAGAAGATCATCACCCGTCAATTCCAAATAGGCATGGCCACCACCAAAGAGTTTAGGGAACAATTCTTGTAATGACGTATTAATTAAATCGAATGTTTCTTTAAAGCGGGTTCGAGTTTCCTTGTCAATTTTGCGAATCGCATTTTCCAGGGTTTCAAGGGCCTCTTGTAGTTCTGTGTTCTGGGTATCCAGATACTCTTTACGCTCAGACTCAATTTTATATTCATCAATAGCGGCAAGATTGATTGGGCCTAATCGCTGAATGCGATTACCTATACGTTCCAGTGCTTGCTCCCATTCAGTAAGATCAGCCTCTTCTGGCAAAGTTGCGAGTAAACTTTCAAGCTCAAAACCGTGCTCACTGATTTGCTCTACGATGGTTTTATTACGGGTTTCTAAATCTTGAGCAGCCAATCGTTGCTGTTCCAATTTAGAACGCTGCTCCTGTGTATCTTGTTCCAACGCATTGCGACGCAACTCAACTTCACGCATTTTATGCTCAACTGATTCTACTGCCTTTCTAGCCTCACCCAATGCTTTCTCTGCGGTTAATCTGACTTCTAACTGCTCTGCAAGTTGATCTTTTAATTCCAGGGTTGGGTCTTCATCCTGCTTAAAGGTTTCTCGCAGTTGCTCCCTACGCTCCTGCAAACGTGTAACCTGAACCTCCAACCGCCCAATGCCTTCAAGAATAGATTGCAACTGCGTACTGACCGATTTTTCACGCATCGCCAGTTCATGTTTACGATCACGATCGTGGCGAGCACTTTGACGAGCTTGGTCCAATACAGCACGTGCCTCATCCCGCTGCTTTAATAAACCTTCACGCTGCTGGGTATCTTGCTCCATAATTTCAATGGCATCAGACAGTAACTGCCGGGCTTCAGCCAGGCTTTCCTGCTCTTGCTGTTGTTGCTGTTTTGCTTCATTTAGCTCGCTTTCTGCCCGCTCACGTCGAGCTGCAAATTGCTCCACCTGCATTTGGTCTGCACTGAGTTTTGACCGCAACTCCGCATACTGTCGCTGCTGCTCGGCAACTTCACTACTCACAGTTTCACGCTCTGCTTCCAAGTTACACAGCTGTTCTTCCTGTGTATTTTTTTGCTCTTCCAACCCCTTGACATTTGACCGGCAACCGGCTAACTCTTGTTCCAGAGTTTCCAGTTCCTGTCGCCTTTTAAGCACACCAGCCGTAGCATCCTGATCCCTTGCCACACGCAACCAATTTGCACCCAGCCATAAGCCCTCTTTGGTCACAACAGACTCACCAGGAGCTAATTTTTGTCTCAGAATTAGAGCAGCCGCTAGATCATCAACAGCATAAACCCCCCCCAACATGACAGTGGAATGAGAGGATTGGATTTTATTGGCAAGCTCTTCAGCAGTTGATGATACCGCATTAGCATTAGAGCCCGAACTTGTAGCCGTATCGAATAATACCAGTTCTCCTTTGGTAAAAGTCTCTAGCTTTTCCCCCAGACTACCTAGGTCATCGACACAGACTGCTTGCAAATAACTACCCAAAACAGTTTCTACCGCTGTTTCCCAACCGGGTTGAACCTGGAGTGTTTCCGCTAATCTGGGGCTGTTTTCCAACCCATGGTTTTGCAGCCATTGTTGCTGGTCTGCCTCTCCACCCAATGCGGCCTGTTGTAATGCATCAAGTGAAGCCTTGCGACCTAGCATTGTTTGTAATTGAGTTCTCGAACTATCGAGCTGACTATCTAATTGTTGTGCCTCCGTCCGAGCTTGATCCATTTGCTTTGTTATGGACTCAAGGTGATCTTTTTTCTCACCGGAAATAAGTTCGACCTCAGCCAGTTGCTCTTGTAGCAAACCAATTTCTTCCTGCAAAGAGCTATCACTTAAACCTTGATGTTCAGTTTGAATATTCTCAATACGATCAGCTAACCGGCGCAGCACTTGTTCCAAATGCTGAATACGTGACTGCTGAACTTCTGCCTGTTGACGTGGTTCTGAAGCACTTTGGTTAAACTCATCCCAAGCCGTTTGCCAACTTTGCATCGCATCTTCGGCTTCAACCAGCGTTGCTTGAGACAGTGATTCAACAGATTCTATTTTCTCCAGTTCAGGCAGTATTTCCTGCAACTCAGCTTCCCAAGCCTTGGCCTTTTGACGATCGGCTCGCAAATGCTCTTCTGACTCGACAAAGTTGCGCTCTGTTTGCTCTAAGTCTTGTTCAAGTTCACGAGCTCGATCTTGTATATGCTGAATAGCTTGCTCTATCCGGGCAACCTCAGCACCAATGGCGTAATACTTACCTTGAACTTCATTGAAGGTATCGCCAAGGCTTGTGTATTCTTCTCGATAACGCTCCAGTGATGTATCACAACCACTCCGCTCTGTTACCAACGCTTCAACTTTTAACTCATGTTCGCCAATGGACTTTCGATATTCAGAGACTTGTAACTCTAGCCCTCTCCACCTTAAAGCCTGTAGCTCTGCTTTACTTTGGCGTTCTTCTTTTTTGTATTCTGCGTATTTTTCCGCTGCTTGAGCCTGACGCTCAAGGCGGCTTAATTGTCGAGCCAGTTCCTCACGAATATCCGTGAGTCTTTCCAGGTTTTCCTGAGTCCGACGCATACGGTTTTCGGTAACACTGCGCCGCTCTTTATATTTAGATATTCCGGCTGCTTCCTCAATATAAACTCTCAACTCATCGGGCTTAGCCTCAATCAGATTAGAAATCATTCCCTGTTCGATAATTGCGTAGCTGCGCGGCCCTAAACCTGTTCCCAGAAAGATATCGGTAATGTCACGTCGTCGGCATTTATTGCCATTAAGGTAGTAATTGGATTGGCTATCGCGAGTGACTTTTCGCTTGATGGAAATTTCACTCCAACTGGCATATTCACCACCGAGACTGCCGTCAGAATTATCAAATACGAGTTCGATAGACGCCTGGCCCACAGGCTTCCTGCCGCCTGAGCCATTAAAAATCACATCAGTCATGGATTCGCCGCGCAAATGCTTGGCGGAACTTTCACCCATCACCCAGCGCACCGCATCAATAATGTTAGATTTCCCACAACCATTTGGCCCTACAACAGCACAGAGGTTACTGGGAAATGAAACGGTGGTCGGATCCACAAAGGACTTGAATCCGGCCAGTCTAATGCATTTTAGACGCATGAAAATCTCTTCGGTTTTGGCTTTAAAGCCGCCTGTTTATAACTATTTGGCAATACTTTCGGCAGCCTTTTTTCATAATTTTTTAATACATAAATCTAACAGCGATTTTACACGGCTGGGCGGTGGTCAC
>JALQUJ010000056.1 GCA_023263825.1 Porticoccus sp. | reverse complement strand
AAGACAATTGGGAAAGAATCTTTGGTTCTAAAGAGCAAGAGAAACAAGATATCTTAGATATACTGAATCCAGATAAGTTGCCAGACATAGAAGATTTAGATGTATCCAAGTTTCATAAAGTTTAAGAACATAGATATACCTGATGTCGCAATGACATTATGGGAAGATATCTTTCGTTATCAGTCATCACCCGAAGATCCATTCTGGGTGAAAAGCAAAAACACATTTACAACCGATGGGCAAAGTGTAAAAGAGTTTCCACAAGATCTAAGTGGAAGCGAACATATGGAAAGAATCTATAAGTTATTGCCCAGAGCATTACTTAAACATATGTTCCCCGAAGTTGATCTATCACTCTTTCAAGAAGTGATGCCACAAGCAGGTTGGATGTATGCTGGTTCTAGTGTGACTGAACATATCGATAATTGGATGATGCCTAAAGATCCTGTCATACTTGCATTTACTGACATGAGTATTACAGTGAACAAAAAAAGATATGAGATAGCAAAGGGTGACATTGTATCGATACCCACGAACATTCCTCATTCGATGGATCCAGCAGAACATGATCAACAATGGGTTGCTGTACGATGTGGTATTGATGTAGCACGATGCAGTATCGAGCATCTATCAGAAATGTTTGCCTATGAGTACATAGATTATCTAGATCTAACTCAAATACAAGGTGGAGTATCAAGAAGAAGTGGGTTATCCTAAGTTAGTCAAATATCGAAACATTGAAGTTCCCGAAGAATCTTATTTGTATTGGGATGGGGTACTTAATTATGATAATGAAGATGGTGCAGATTCTCATTCACGCATCAATCAAATTGTCACCACTGGACTCTATAAACCTAAAGAAAAACTTATGGGAGAAGAGTGGTTTCAAAGGATCTATGGTGAATACACTCAAAACTTTTTAAAATACACTGGCACTTGGTTTGATTATGGAGAAGATACTCTTGCCATACCACAAGCAGGATATGCTGGGATTGGTCTCAATGTACCCAAACATAGAGATACAGTCTTTGAACCTGTAGATCCTGTATTACTTGCTCTCACTGATATGAATGTATTTGTACATGATACTGTGTACGACATCAAGAAAGGTGATGTTTGGAGTCTTGCTACTAATTTGATTCATGGAGTTCCTGCTCTAGAACATGAACAAAAATGGGTAGGTGTAAGATTTAACACACAACAAGGTCAATTCAACATCACGCATCTTATTGAAGAATTAAAGTACGAAGAATTATACGAAATCACCTATCCAACAAAGACTTAAACCATTATAATTATATTATGACATTTGAAGAATTGTCTGAGTTTAATCTCAAGACTGAAACTATCGATGGGAAAAGGCATTATGTCACTCCCGAAGGCAACAAGTATCCTAGTGTGACTTCTGTCACTGGACTCCTAACCAAAAAGCATATACAAGCATGGCGAAAGAGAGTCGGTGAAAAGAAAGCAACTGAGATATCTAGTCGAGCATCTCGCAGGGCAATGCTGGTATGTGTAAATGCGGCGGGATTAAAGATAATAAAATTAACCCCTTCTTTTTTTGCATCATGGATGCGGTCAATCAGTTCGTACTCAGCATTACTTTGTAGGCTTTGAAGGTGGTGACCTTTGCCAATACAAATATCCGTGAGTCGTTGATTGATATCTTCAAGGGTTTCGCTGCCGTAGACTTCGGGCTCGCGTGTGCCCAATAAGTTTAGATTGGGGCCGTGTAATGCCAGAATGGTTGCCATAGCAGAGTTCCTAGTAATGTCCCCGATAAAAGTTGTAATTCAAACAATGAATCAAGCAAGTAAGTACAGAGATCAATCTGTTTATGCGCTACCTGCTAAAAGGCAGTCTGCATCAAAAAAAAAGAACTGTCCATTTTTTTGTACTTTTTTAGATGTTTGACTCTATTCGCGACAAGTTTGTAGCTAGATTGTGTATTTTTTGTAGTTGTTGAGGGGGCAGAAGAATGGCTTTATTTGTTTTTAGGATGATTTCTTGCAGGATGTCGGCATATTAGCTGTTAGATTGATTAAGTTTCAAAACTTTGTAGTTAAAATCGTCAATCTTGTCTAGATATTGCTTTTATCACAATATTTTCTGTCAAAAGCTGGGGCAGGATCCTGGGAGTTTCGGATTCTTTGGGATAAAACAGGTAAAGAGGAACGCCGCTGCGTTGATGTTGGTTTAACAAACGGGTGATTTCCGGGTTGTAATTGGTCCAGTCACCTTTTAGGTAGGTGATGTTGTTTTTCTTCAGTGTGTCGAGGAATCGATCGGAGCTTAGGGCTAATTTTTCATTGGCTAAACAAGTGATACACCAGTCTGCGGTTAGGTTAATAAAAACGGCTTGTTGGTTGTCCAGCAATTGTTCCAATGTTTGTTTGGAGTAGGGTTGCCAAGGTTGGTTGGTATTGCCGTTGTTGTGGGTTTGCCAGGGTAAAAGTAGAGCAATAACAACGGCAAAAATGGCAAGGGACGTACTTAATTTACCGCTACGGACTTTTAACAACCAACGTGCAAATAGTATTAACACCACGCCACAAATGATGGCAGCTACCGTATCGCTACCTGCTTGTCGGCCGAGAACCCATAACAACCATACCGCACTTAAATAGAGGGGGAATGCTAAGAACTCTTTAAAGCGCTCCATCCAAATCCCAGGTTTTGGCATTTTTTCTGCCATACCTGGCCACCAGGATAAAATCAGTAGTGGAAGTGCCATACCCAAACCAAGACAGGCAAATGTGCTCATGGCGACCCAGGTGGGTTGTGTTAAAGCAAAGCCCAAGGCTGTTCCCATAAATGGTGCTGTACATGGGCTGGCAACCAGGGTGGCCAATAATCCAGTCATAAACGAAGAGGAAAGGCTGTGGCCTTCAGTGGTTGATTGCCCCAAGTTCATCAGGCTTGAACCAAACGTCAGTAAACCAGAAAAGCTTAGTCCCATTAATACAAACAGATAAACCAGCAACCCTACAAAAAGTGGAGATTGGAGTTGGAATCCCCAGCCAATGGCTTCGCCCGCACTTCTCAGTGCCATTAATAATGCGGCAATTGCCATAAAGCTGAGGACAATACCAAGGGTGTAAGCCATTCCGTGAAGATGTTTGCCGTGTTTACTTAGGTGGTTGGTGGTTAAGCTGAGGGCTTTGATCGATAACACAGGAAACACGCAGGGCATCAAATTTAGAATAGCGCCACCGAGCAGAGCAAACAGCAGCATCAGCAATAAGCTGCTTAGAATAAGGGGCTGATTTGTAGGCGTTGTGCCAAGGCTATTTATCGCTTGATTAAGGTTGTTGGCCTCAGTAACCGTTACCGAAGAGGTTGTGTTGTTAATGGTGAGTAGCTGCCGGCGTGGTGGGTAACAGAGTCCTGCATCAGCGCATGCTTGTGATTCAACAATGAGATTGGCTTTGTTGGAACTCCAGGGGATGTTAAAGCCGGTTTGGTGGTAATACACCTCCAGTTCTTTTTCATAGAATTCATCGTACATGCGTTTGCCGAGTTTGTAGTTTGGTACACCAGTTGGTAGATCTAATCGAGAGCCGTCAGGGTGAAAAAATTTGAAACTGTGCTGGTAAAGGTAATACTCAGGTTGCAGCATCCATTCAAAAAACAGCCGTTGGTTTTTAATGTGGGCGTTAAGTTGATAGGCCTCTTCAACAGGGAGGAATTGAATAGGAGACAGGTCAATAGGTTTGTTTGGTGTGCTAGAACTGCTTGATGATGGAAATAAGTCATTCGCAGAAGCCGGCCCTGTTGCCAGTATCTGCACAGTCAATAATTGTGCTGTAAATAGCAAAATAGATAAAAAAGTTGAAATCCGTCGGTTTGGCATCAAATTATTAACTAAACTCTTTCTTGTTTGTGGGTAGATGCTTTTTAAAGCAGGTATTGTGCGCTATCAGTTAGAGACCAGTTTACTACTTGTTCGTTCATATAAAGTGGTATGCCGTTTCTCTCTATAAATAGTTCTTATTCCGCTAGGGGTTGGTGCTATTGTACGTAGTCGGTTTACAGGGTGCGAGAGCATTTTCTGGTGTTGGTCAGAGTGTTATAGTCGTGTCACTTAAGCAGTCATCTTATTCTAGGAGTTTGTAGCTTGTCTTTGAGTAAAAAGTTAGTCTTTTTTATTGTTGCTATCACACTATCGGCATGTAGTGATAACAGTGATATGGCGGAAAGTAGCGTGACTAAAAGCAATGTTGTGAAAAAAGGTGTAACAGTGAGCGATGCTTATATTCGTGGCCTGCCTCCTGGTCAAGCAGTGACAGCTGCATTTATGACAGTAAATAATCATCAAGATAAAGATTGTAAGTTGGTTGGCGTTACATCGCCTATTGCCAGTAGCGCTGAGATTCATGAGCACCGTCATAAAACAGGGCCAGATAATAAGGTCACTATGTCTATGCGCCGAGTTGACTCGCTTGTTGTTCCCGCGGGGGGCAATGTTAGTTTACAACCCGGTGGCTATCATTTGATGATGTTCGGGCTAGAAAATAGTCTGAAAGAGGGAGAGGAGCATACCATCACACTTTCTTTTGAGGGTTGTGAGGAGCTATCAATTATTGCTCCAGTACAAAGCGTGCTGAATGAAAAGGCTAAATAGGCGGCTAAATGAAGGGATTTGATTGGGTTAAAAGGGCATCTCGCAAACTGTCTGATCAGGCAGGGGACTTAAAAGATACCCTGGCAGATGAATATACAGCGGAAGAGGGTTCACCCTGGCTGAAAATAAGTCTAACCATTGTTGGTGTTTATTTGTTGCTGACTCTGTTGCTGGGCTGGTATTGGACTGAAGAGCCTGAGCATTTTGATGTGAATGACAATGCACTTGCTCGGGCAGATCGTGTCGTGGTGGGGAGTACAACAGCGGCAGCTTTGGTTGAAGTGGTTAATGTGCTGTTGGAAAAGCGAGGTGGTTGTCTAAGTAATGATATTGCACCTCCCGGCATTTGGTTGGATAACATTCCCAATTGGGAATACGGCGCATTAATTCAGGTTCGGGATTTTAGCAAAGCCATGCGTGAAGCGTTCAGTCGTTCACAATCACAATCCACCGAAGATACGGATTTGGCACTAGCGGAATCCCGCTTTAACTTTGACCACGATAGCTGGATTGTTCCTGCCTCGGAGTCAGAGTATCGAGAAGGGATGTCCTACCTTGAAAACTATCTGGCGCGCTTAACGGATGATGACGAGTACGACGCACAATTTTTTGCGCGGGCAGACAATCTCCGTTATTGGCTTGGTACATTGGAAACCCGTTTGGGCAGTTTGTCCCAGCGATTAAGTGCCAGTGTGGGCCAGCGCAGAATTAATAGAGATTTGGCCGGAGATACCGCAAGCCAACAATCCACAGCGACACCTCGAGAAGTACAGGTAAAAACCCCCTGGCTCGAAATAGATGATATTTTTTATGAATCACGCGGTAGCACCTGGGCCATGATTCATTTCCTCAAAGCGGTAGAAGTGGATTTTGCTGAAGTACTACAAAAGAAGAATGCCCAAAGAAGCTTGCAACAAATTATTCGTGAGTTAGAAGCCGCACAAGAAGCCGTTTACCCCCCCATTATTCTCAACGGCAGTGGCTTTGGCTTTGTTGCCAATCACTCACTGGTGATGGCCTCTTATATTAGTCGGGCCAATGCGGCGTTGATTGATTTAAGGGAGTTGTTGTCGCAGGGGTAGGTTAAAAGTTATTGGGACGATATTGTGGAGTTATGTGGGTATTAACTTATCTTTCGAGCACAGTTAGAAACTGCTTGCTGCATCAGCAAACAGTTCGTTCAAACAGCGCATTAAAACTTGTGCATCGCCTCTTATTAATGCGTTAGCTCTGTTCTCTCAAATAGCAACACTCAACTAACAGTTGCTCAACACTACCCAGTCTATATTCCTTAATTCCGTAGCCTTCTCGCCAATCACCCACTGTATTCACATCAATGTACAGCTTGTCCGCCATCTCAACCCTCTCATTCCAAAAGTGTTGTGTTGCATTGATGATTTGCTTTAACTTTTTGGCACTCTCTGCTTTGCAAAAAAAGTGTGAGTGTAAAAACTGCCTACTCTTGCCTTCTTCCTCAAATACAAAACGCTCTATGCGTCTGTTGTATTTCTCAACTGCCTTTGCTGTTTGTATTTGCCTATCAACTGCATTTCAAAATCGCCTATATGCCTTAATTCTTTGTTCTCTGCCTAAGTAGCTATTGTGTTTAAACGAGCACGTACCAAACAGCGTAAATTGCTGCTGTTTCTGCCAATCAGCAATTGCAGCTTTATATAACTGCACGTTTATTCGCGCACTACGCTCATTACCTACTAAATACATTACGCACTCCACTGTGTGTTCTTTCCGTAATGTTATTTAGCAACAAAGGAGAAATAAGTGAGCAAAAGTGTAATTTATGATGTGTTTAATTTATTGCAGCAAATAGGTGCTGTTAGCAATGAGAGTGAATTTAGTAGAAATTGGCTATGTCGAAGTGAGTGTTATATGCGCACTTTACGCTTTAAAAAGGCAACACCAAGCACAGGTACATTAGCTATCTGCGCAAGCAAATTGCAGCACTATGCTAATAAGCTACAAACACATCCTCAACACGCTGTACTCACACTCAATTCAGCGCGCTTAGTTCGCAATGCAATGCGCAGATAAACAAGGATGCTGAAGCGTTATGGCTTATTGAATAGCTCAAATTCAGTTCCGCAATCTAAAAAATTGCTTTACGGTTTTTCGTACTGAAGTACTTACAGAATTGAGCTGGTGAATTTACATCGATGCACTTTGCATTACGCTAAATACTGTATGAACCAAAGCGCACTTAAAGATATTCAACAAGCACTCAATGCAATACGCGGTGAAGTAGCGCGAACAGACGACGAGACTAAATGGGCAGCATTAGAGCTTATGTTAGGTATGAGTAGCAGCATTGTTGCGTTAGCTAAAAAGATGACTAAGCCTAAAACCAAAACTGTTAAAAAACTATCGCTGTACCTAAAACGCAAATCGTCAAACAACCAACACTTGTTAGCAAAGACAAGGACGACGAGCAGCGTGATTTAAATCCAATTCGCCCTACACCGCCGTTATCAAATCAACAAGCTAATAACCTTTCTGTTTAGAAAGTTGTGCAAATCCTACGCTTTCAGGAAGAAAAAATAAGTTCTCACCCACATATAGGCATAGCTGAGCACATTTCTAATACTACTGGCTTGCAAATCAACCAATTAAACTTAAGGTGTAAGCTGATTCACTTTGATGGATAAAAATGAAAAATTTAATCAGAAAAGTATTTATTGGTTTTGCTTCGTTATTTGTTTTGTTTTTTCTAGCGGCAATACTCTTTGGAGAAAGCTCCAACCCACTTAGTAAAGTTGAGAATGATGATCAGCTTCTTTCTTTAATTAACGAAATTAAAAGTGATGCACAACTAGACAACTCATCCATTAAGAGATGCGGCGATAAATGTGAGGGAAAAACTGTTTACGCAGAACTTGCTGAGCCGATACTTAGCAGCACAAAGTTTGATGGTGACTCTAAAAAGTCTAAAACCCTAAAAGCTAATGGCATTGAATTTAAGCCACTAAATGCTGAATTAAATGACGATGGAATTTCAATCAACCTTGGTTTTAAAAGAATTGAACTTGATAAAATTCAATTAAGATCTTCTACTTTTAGTATTAGCGGAAAATTTATTGAGAATCATTATTTAAACGATGATGTCAAAGGCTACATCCTTTCAGTAAGTACCGATAAGAATAAAGTTAACGCTTCAATTGCGGATAAGATTGAAAGTGATAAACGTAAAGCTGAGCGAGAAAAAGCGTATTTAGCTAAAAAGCTAGAACGTGAAAAGCAAAATAAGGAAAAAGAAAAACTAGCTTCTATGGTCTCTGAATTATCTGACGGCGAACACAAGTATTTCGGTTTAGGCCATCGCGATAACACTATTTCACCTAAAGAAGCAGAAGCTTTATGCTCAAAAGCCTTTTCAGTACCAAGAAAAGCTCTAGTAACTAATACTCTTGGCGCATCAACAGCAATTAGGCATATAGCTAATAATGGTGGGGCGGTTACTAAAACTAGGAACTTTTGGGATAGTAAATCTAACCAATGCCTAGTGGGCTACAAAGTAAGTGGACTGTATAAGGGAACAAATTACTCTCGCAGTTACGTAGGTAAAGCAGCAGTGTTTATTAAAAGTCCATCATCAGTTTCTATAAAATATATCCAATAAGTGAAATTTAATATCGGGACAGCTACAAGGCTGGCCATGAATATAGTGGTCAGAGAGAAAGCAGAATGTCTGGATACTGCTCTTCATTCAGTCTCGGCCCAAACTGGCTCACTACATTTGCAGCAGCCACACTGGCAAAATTACCGGCTTGCTGATAATCATAGCCATGGGTAATGGCATATAAGAATGCGCCTGCAAACATATCGCCGGCACCATTGGTGTCGATGGCGGTTACGGGGTGAACTGCGATGGTATGTAAGCTCTGACCATCAAATACCAGAGCGCCCCTACTGCCAAGGGTGATGGCAAAGGTGTGAGCGGAATATTTTAATTCTTCAATGGCGTCTTCCAATGTGCTGCGATCAGTCCAGCCCAATGCTTCGTCTTCATTGCAAAAGAGCAAGTCTACTTTATTGCCAAGCATTTCTTTTAAGCCGTCTTTAAAGAAGGTGACCATGCCGGGATCAGACAAGCTCAGAGCAGTTTTGACTTGATGCCCCTCAGCGATTTCCCTGGCACGAATAGCCGCTGCACGTCCAGTTTCTGACGTGACGAGGTAACCTTCGAGATAAAGGTATTCAGATTGGCTGATGGCTTCGGTGTTCAGGTTCTCGACAGAAACAGTTTCGCTCACGCCTAGAAAGGTATTCATGGAGCGTTCTGCGTCTGGTGTGATGAGCACCAGGCACTTGCCGGTCAACCCTTCGACTTGTTCACCGTTATGCTGGTAATCAACGCCAGCATTAGTGAGGTCATTCAGGTAAAATTGCCCGTTATCATCATTGGCTACCTTGCAGGAGTAAAATGCATTACCGCCAAAAGCACTAACGGCAATAATGGTATTGGCAGCGGAACCCCCACTAGCTCTTTTGGAGGCAGTGAGGTGGTCCTGTAAGTGGTTGATCAGTTCGGTTTGGCGTGCTTCATCTACCAGGGTCATTAGGCCCTTTTCTACTTGGAGTTGTTGCAGGTCGTGATCGGTGACTTCAATTTCGGTATCCACCAGCGCTGCGCCGATGCCGTATACATGATATTTGGCCATAATGAATAAGGTTCTTGTCTGGATTGATAGCTGTTTATAGTTTTGAGGGTGGCGGCTATTATCCCTCTGCATTGCAAGGAGTCAATCGCATCGTTATTGCGAATGAAAAGGACAGGAATGGCAGGTGGCATTCTATTGCTTGAAAGGGTGCTCGATTAACAAAATATGATCGGGATAAAGGAAGCCTTGCGGCAAAAAAAGTGGTAAAAAAGAGTGGTAAAGGTTGGCTAAAAGAGCGGTAAAGAAAAAATCGGTAAAGGGTAAAGCGAAAAGCAGAGCAAAAAAAATGTCCCTTCTCGGTGGCGCTGAATTAGGTATTGATTGTTTGTGGACGAGTAGTCTGGAGCAGGGTGAAAGTTGCTGGGCGGGCTGCCGTATTATTGATGCCTCAGAAGATGCACTGGCTAAAATTGAACGTTTAATCAATGAATTTGGTAAACCTCATCCAGACTAGTTTTTTATTTACGTTTTCGAAACTTAACTCCTAGAAACTTCACCTCTAGAAACAAGTACCAACTTAAAACTCTTGTTCTCTGCTATTTTCTCTATGTTAGCCAGTTTGGTGTGTTTTCCTGCACAGCTTTCTATGGGCACAAAACGGTTGGCAACAAATAATGCTTTGCCACCTGGATTCAAATGCTCGTAACTGCTGGTAACAAACTGTTGTGTGAGTTGGCTGTCTGTTCCAAAGCCAGAGTGAAACGGAGGGTTGCAGAGAACGGCATCGAACCTTTGGTTGATATTTTGAGCACAATTACCGGCAATCACTTCACCATCAATACCAAAGGCTAAAAAGTTTTTTGAGCAGGCAGCAATCGCTGCTGCATTGTTGTCTGTCGCAATAAATTTTGCATTGATATATGTGCTGGCCATCAGCGACAGATAGCCATAACCACAACCAAGATCGAGTATAGATTTAGGTTTACTTTGGAAATATTGGAAAAAGTCAGGCAAGTGGTCAGCTAGAAAGGCGCTGCCCTGATCAATTTTATTCCAGCCAAATAATCCCGGTTTACTCAATACGTGATTATTGTTGATTTCTAAACAGCTCCTGAGTTTGGGGTAGTTTACATCATTCAGGGTGGGAGTTTCTGTGGTCTGCTTTTGGATTACTGCAATATAGGCTGAACCTTGTTTTTTGGGTTTAACCTTGCAGCCAAAGTAGTGGCCAGCTTTGTCAGTATAGGCCTTGATACCATCATTTTTTTTCCCAACCAATATTAGGGTTCCCCCTGGCTTTATTAGTCTTCTCGCGTTGTTGATGATGTGGTGAGTAACAAGCTTTTCTTTGGAAACTCGGTAGAGTATTTGCTCAAAATGGTTGTCTGCAAAACCTGAGAAATCAAAATCATTGAACATGCTATTGAAGCCAGCTGAAATGGCTTGTTCGTTAAGGTCAAAGCGATTGGTTATAAGCGCTATGTTGTCTGTTGGCAAAGCCTGTAGTGAAGTACCTTTCAGGTTTTCGTCGGCAATCATAAGCTGTGGTCCACTGACGAGCTGAGCTTGTTGAGCCAAGAATTGAAGGAGGGTGTCAGGCATTTTGTTCTTTTCCCCCTGCACCATTCAGTGTAATTTCAAGCGGTGTTAATGCTCGGTAATCGCCAGGAGCTAGTGCTGGGTCGAGACAAATATTGCCAATTTGAATGCGATGCAATTCGGTAACAAGATTGCCCTGTGCAGAAAACATTCGTTTAACCTGATGATACTTGCCCTCACTGATGGTGAGTTGGGCATGGTGATCATCTTCTATTTCCAGAACTGCCGGTAAGCAGCGCCGTTTTTCTCCTTCTAGCCATATGCCTTCGAGAAACTTTTCTACCAGGTGTGAGTTAAGTGGTTCAGCAACTGTTACTTGGTAGGTCTTTCGGCAATCACTTCGTGGTGAGGTAATGCTGTGATTCCATTGGCCGTCATCTGTGATCAGTAAAAGCCCAGTGGCGTCAATGTCCAGGCGGCCAGCGATTTGTAGTAGTTCAGTGCGTGGTGTGTTGATGAGGTCAATGGCTGTGGGGTGTTCGCTATTTTTTGTCGCAGAGACCACCCCCGCAGGTTTGTTTAACATGAAATATCGAGGCCCAGGCATGGTAACGTGATCACCGTTAAGATAAACCTTGGCGCTTGGCGCAATGATGGCACCAGGATTGGTGGCAACTATGCCGTCTACTTCAACAAGTGCTTGTTTCACCAGCTTTTTCACTTCTGAGCGAGAGTAGTCGGAAGCATTGCTAATGTATTTATCTAATCGCAAAAAAAGCTGCTCCCTGAATACTGTTATTGCCTGCGGATCTATTTTGCTAGATTCAGTGTGTTTGGCCCAGTTTGCTGGATGTCTATGGTGTTATCAATCTAGGATCAGGGCTTGGTGTTTTACCGGATTAGCCCAGGGCTAGCCCCTTAGGCTGATGATTTCCCAGTTGCGTTGACGAGCAACTTCTTTTAATTGTGGACATGGGTCTACGGCTACAGGGTGATCAACAATTTTAAGCAGTGGGAGGTCGTTAATTGAATCACTATAGAAGCTGCTATCTTCAAGATTAAGCCCGGCTTCCTCTAGCCACTGATTAAGACGGGTGACTTTCCCTTCTTTAAAACTGGGGATACTGGAAACACGGCCAGTAAATTGATTATTTTGTTGCTCAAGCTCTGTAGCTATCAAGTGTTCGACACCCAGTTTGTTGCATATGGGTTCCACTACAAAACGATTAGTTGAAGTAATGATGATGAGCGTATCACCATTTTTTTTATGGGCTTTCAGTAGAGTTTCTGCCTTGGGAAGCCAAAGCGGTTCAATAACATCCACCATAAACTGTTTATGTAGCTGCTTAAGTTCGGGCTGGCTCAGTGTTCCAAGTGGTGCCAAAGAAAATGCTAGATAGGCGGACATATCCAATTGGCCGTTTTGATAGTCCTGGTAGAACTGATCATTCATTTTTTGATAATAGGCGGCATCAACAATGTTTTGTGCCACTAAAAACTCTCCCCAGCCATGATCACTGTCGCCTGCTATCAATGTGTTATCAAGGTCAAATAGGGCTAGTGGCATAGGGCATTCTCGGTGTGTGACTCAATGTGTGTTTAGGTTGTCGATCAGTAAAGGCGGCATAGCTTAACGAGAGATAGGGCTGTCCTCAACTCTATAATTCATGTAAGTTGTTGTACTCGTGCCGGTAGCGACCGTCTAAAATTAAAGTGTGGTGCTCTCGTATAGGACATTCTATTGTTCTGCAAAACGAGAGTCACAAACGTGCTACAGAAATAAAAAATATTAAAGGCATGGTTTTTAACGGTGTGGCGTTGCTAGTTATAAAGAGTATGAGTTGTGGTAGATAAAGACGGATTTCGCCCAAATGTCGGTATTGTGATTTCTGACGGCCTGGGTAAGTTGTTTTGGGCTAAGCGTATTGGCCAGGATGCGTGGCAGTTCCCGCAGGGTGGTATTGATCCGGGCGAAAAGCCTGAAGCTGCGCTTTATCGAGAGCTGTACGAAGAGGTTGGGCTGGAGTCTTCAGATGTCGAGGTGATAGCGTCTACTCGCGGCTGGTTAAGGTATCGGCTGCCGGCAAATATGCAGCGTAAGCATTCCAGGCCCCTTTGTGTTGGCCAGAAGCAAAAATGGTTTATGCTGAAATTGTTAAGTGAAGAGAGCAAGGTCTGCCTAACCCGTTGTTCAAAGCCAGAGTTTGATAGTTGGAAATGGGTAAACTATTGGTACCCGGTAAATAAGGTGATTGAGTTTAAAAGAGGTGTTTACCGTAGGGCACTAAAGGAATTATCGCCAATACAGTGTGAGATGGAGCGTAAGAGTAGGTTTTAAATGCTGGATTCATTACGAACGATCGTACAGCAAGTCAATGCAGCCAAGGATTTCAGTGAAGTCCTTAGGTTAATTGTTCATTTGGTCAAGCAGACCATGGATACAGGCATGTGTTCGGTGTACCTGTATAACCCGAAGGATGAAAACTATGCCCTGATGGCCACAGACGGTTTAAATCCGGATTCTGTTGGCAAAGTGTTTTTATCGAGTAAGGAAGGTTTGGTCGGATTAGTCGCTTCCCGAGCTGAACCTATTAATCTGGAAGAGGCTGAAGCGCACCCAAATTTCTCTTTTGTACCAGAAACGGGTGAACAGCGTTTTCGCTCATTTCTTGGCGCCCCCATTATTCATCAGAGAAAGGTTCTAGGTGTGCTTGTTGTTCAACAGCAAGAGCAGCGCCGTTTTGATGAAAGTGAAGAGTCATTTCTTGTCACGGTTTCAGCACAGCTTGCGGGGGTTATTGCCCATGCGGATGCAACAGGTGAGCTGGGTCGTTTAATTAATCCCAAAGATGAGTCGTTTTTCGAGCGTATCTATGAGGGTGTAGCCAGTGCGCCTGGGGTTGCTATTGGTTCTGTTGTTGTCGTCGCACCGCCTGCTGATTTAAAAGCAGTACCTATTAGAAAAACAGATGACGTAGATGCTGAACGCTGTTTGTTGCGACAGGCTATGGAACAGACAAAGCGCGATATTCGCGCTTTAGATGACAGCATGGTTGGTAAACTCAGTGATGAAGAGCGGGCCTTGTTCGATGTCTATGTTCGTATGTTGGACGACCATGCTCTGGGTGGTGAAGTTGTCAGCCTCATTGACGAAGGGATAACGGCCCAGAGTGCCTGGGCCCAGGTTGTATTGAAGCACGTCAGAATGTTCAGGAGTATGAAAGATGCTTATCTACGAGAAAGGGCATCTGATGTTGAAGATTTGGGTCACCGTGTATTAGCGTATTTACAGCAATCAGAAACCAAGCGTACTTCTTTCCCTGACAATATGGTGATGGTAGGTGAAGAGTTGTCTGCGGCATCGTTTGCCGATGTGCCCCTGGAAAAAGTTGCAGCAATAGCCTCGGTTAAGGGTTCGCGAAACTCCCATATGGCGATTCTTGGTCGTGCCATTGGTATTCCCACTGTGATGGGGGTGGTTGATCTGCCCTGGGGTGGACTTGAGGGAGAAGAGGTTGTTGTCGATGGCCATAATGGGCAAGTTGTTGTTTGTCCCAGTGATGAGCTTCGGGAAGCCTATTCCCAACAGATTTATGAAGAAAAGCTGTTAGCTGCTGATCTGGAGAAATTATCTGATGAGCCTTGTATAACGGCAGATGAACACAAAATTTCTTTGTGGGTAAACACTGGGTTACGCATTGATGCCATGTTGTCTCTAGATCGTGGTGCCGAAGGTGTAGGACTTTATCGGACTGAAATTCCCTTCTTGATGCTAGATCGTTTCCCCTCCGAGGAAGAACAACGTAAAGCCTATCGTGAACAACTGGAAATGTTTGCACCAAGAACAGTGACTATGCGGACGCTGGATATTGGTGGTGATAAGGATTTACCTTATTTCCCTATTGATGAAGAAAATCCATTCCTCGGTTGGCGGGGAATTCGTATCTGTCTTGACCATCCTGAGATTTTTTTGGTGCAGCTGCGAGCAATGATGCGAGCCAGCGAGGGACTAAATAACCTCAGTATTTTGCTGCCAATGATTTCCAACATGCCTGAGCTGGAAAGTGCATTGGAATTAGTTTATCAGGTTTATGATGAGCTAACGGAAGAAGAAGGTTATCAGATAGAGATGCCTAATGTGGGTGCCATGATTGAGTTGCCTGCTGCGGTCTATCAAATTCGTGAGCTTGCGAGGCGGGTGGATTTTCTTTCCGTTGGTACCAATGATTTGACCCAATACCTGTTAGCCGTTGATCGTAATAACCCCCGTGTTGCTGGCCTTTATCATACTTGTCATCCTAGCGTGCTCAGAGCTTTGTGGGCGATTTCAGAGGGCGCCAAAGAAGAAAACACCCCCATTAGTGTATGTGGAGAAATGGCCGGTGACCCTATTGGTGCCGTATTGCTAATTGCATTGGGCTTTGACGTGTTGTCCATGAGTGCGACTAACTTGCTCAAGGTTAAAGCAATATTGCGTCAGGTAAGTTTGGCTGAGGCAAAACAGTTGCTTGAAGAGGTCATGGTAATGCCAGATGCTCAGTCAGTATCGAAGCACATGGAAAAAGCACTGAAAAAGCCGGAAGTTGCTGGGCTGTTCAGGCGTGCTGAGTTGGATTAGGCTGAGCTTAAGTGTCAGGTAAAGACACTAAAGGCTAAATTTTTTACGCTCCCCTGATAACCCATCGCGTTCATAGTTTTGTTCTACAAAGGTTGTTTTTCCCACCTTATCCCTAAGCACAACAGTTGTGCTGCGGGTGCCATAATCAGGTGACAGAATAAAAGGGGGAGAGAGCATTCGCTCGATTTCTAACCCTACACCGGTATTCGGCAAATATTCATCTGTAAAGGGTTCACGCCGATGTAAACAGCTAATGATGTCATCAATATGAATAGGTGTTGGTGTGATTGGGTCAGATGACAGTAAAGAACTGAGTTCATCTTTCACATGGATGGATTTAGGCCAAGGGCTGTTGAGTAAATGATTGCTTAGGGTATAAATTCCTGGGGATAATTTTTTAATGTCGGGGTATCGATTTGAACAATAAAACAGCTCATCTCCCTCGTTAAGCAGCAAGTTATAGCCATTGTATTGGTTGCCGGTATCCAGGCATTGCTGGGCATATTGTTCTGGGCTCATAGGACTGTTGAGGTAGCCGGTTGTGAGTTGGCCCCGAGAATGCGGCTTTGTTTCTGGAATGCCTTCACGGTAATTCGTAACGGCTGTAAATTTGCCCTTATCATTGACCCCTAACCATGTACCACCTGCAGTGAGGTCTCTACCTGCTAAAATTTTTGTTGCCGATGAATCAGAAGATTGTTGCCAAATATGCGCAATTTCCGTAGGTCGGTCGTAATATTCATCACGGTTCGCCGCTACGATGAGGGGGTATTCTGGGTGTTGCTGCCAGGCAATAAGAATTAAACACATGGTTTGGGACCATTAAAAAATGGTTAGTCAATTCTGGATTTTACCTCAGAATGGGGTAAGGGTATGATCCCTGCATTCTTGTCAGTATTCAAAGGTTATATGGCCATCATTATTCCATGCTGAGTTATCCTGAGATCGATCCTGTAGCCTTTTCTTTAGGCTCCTTAAAAGTACACTGGTACGGCATTATGTACCTGTTGGGGTTTCTTGCCGCCTGGCGCGTTGCGCTTCATAGAAGCAGGCGCCCCTGGTCGCCGGTTCATAAAAACCAAATTGAGGATCTGATTGTTTACAGTGCCTTTGGTGTCATCTTAGGTGGCCGTTTTGGTTATGTGGTTTTCTATAATTTTGAAAAGTGGTTCTCCGATCCATTGTGGTTGCTCCGTATCTGGGAAGGCGGCATGTCTTTCCATGGCGGTTTGATCGGTGTGTTACTAGCTCTTTGTGTTTATAGCCGAAAAATAAATCAGCCATTCCTGGCATTGGGTGACTTTGTAGCACCTATGGTTCCTATTGGCTTGGGGCTAGGCAGGTTGGGCAACTTTATTGGTCAGGAGCTTTGGGGGCGGCCGACAGATAGCTGGATTGGAATGGTTTTTACCAAGGACCCACAACAACTATCCAGGCATCCCTCTCAGCTTTACGAGTTTTTACTGGAAGGCATCGTACTCTTTGCTATTTTGATTTTATGTTCCAAAAAGCCCCGCCCTAGAGGCATGATAAGTGGTCTGTTTTTATTGGGTTATGGATGCTTTAGGTTTGCTGTTGAGTATTTCCGTGAACCTGATATTGGAGTAGAAGGCGTCGCCTGGATGACCCGAGGGCAGACATTATGTTTACCCATGATTGCTTTTGGGATTGGTTTGATCCTGAGAGGCATTATGGCTTCACGTTCTCTCACTAAGGATAATAAATGAAGCAGTACCTTGATTTGATGCGCCATATTAGGGATAGCGGTGTGCGTAAGGAGGACCGTACTGGCACCGGAACCCTGAGTATTTTTGGGTATCAAATGCGCTTTGATCTTCGCGAGGGCTTTCCCCTTGTGACCACAAAAAAAGTGCATCTCAAATCCATTATTCATGAACTGCTCTGGTTTATTCAGGGTGATACCAATATTCGTTATTTGGCTAAAAATGGTGTCAATATTTGGAATGACTGGCCATTTCAAAGTTGGCTTAGGGAAACTGGTCAAGACGAAAAGTACCCCATGTACACGCCACAATGGCGCGAGCAAATGAAACTGTTTGTCGAGCGCGTCATAGCTGATGATAAGTTTGCAAAAGAGTATGGTGAGTTGGGGCCTGTCTATGGTCATCAGTGGCGCAATTTTGAAGGTGTGGATCAGCTTGCACAAATCGTTGAAGATATTAAAACCAATCCAGATTCCCGGCGTTTAATTGTCTCGGCATGGAACCCTAAAGATATTCCAGTGATGGCAAAATCTGGATTGCCGCCATGCCATACCCTGTTCCAGTTCTATGTCACCGAAGGACGATTGTCCTGTCAGTTATATCAGCGCAGCGCCGATGTGTTGTTGGGCGTGCCCTTTAATATTGCCTCCTATGCGTTGCTGACCTTAATGATTGCCCAGGTATCAGGGTTACAACCCGGAGAGTTTGTACATACTTTTGGGGATGCACACCTCTATTCTAACCATATGGAACAGGTGGAAGAGCAGTTGAGCCGGGAGCCGCGTCCATTGCCTGTTATCTCTATCAATCCGACCGTAACAGATTTGTTTAGCTTTCAATATGATGATTTTGAATTGAAAGATTACGATCCTTATCCTCCCATATCAGCACCGGTGGCGGTTTAATGAGTGCTGATATAAGAAGTACCAATAGGAAGGCTGCTGACATAACGCTGTCCTTAATCGTGGCCATGGCGGAAAACAGCACCATTGGCCGAAATAATGAGTTGCCCTGGCGTTTATCAGAAGATCTCAAATACTTTAAATCTGTGACTATGGGTAAGCCTATTGTGATGGGTCGCAAAACCTTTGATTCCATAGGTAAACCATTACCTGGGCGCTTAAATATAGTGGTTACCCGCAATGCTGACTGGCAAAATCCTGGGGTTAGAGTTGCCAGCTCATTGGAGCAGGCTGTTGCGATAGCAGTAGAAGAAAACCTGCAGGGTCAGGAGGTCATGGTTATTGGTGGTGAAGAAATTTACCGCACAGCATTAGAGCAGGCTGATCGGTTGTATATCACTCGTGTGCAAGCGAAAGTAGAGGGTGATGCTTTTTTTCCTGATTACAACGAATCAGAATGGCAGGAGGTTAGCCGAAAGCAGCCTGAATCCCAGTCTGATATTCCCTACTTTTTTCAGGTGCTAGAACGTACTTAACTTTCAAGAATATGTTTGGTTTCAAAGGATAAAGATGAAAAGTATTCAATGTAAAACTGGCTTGTTTTCCGTGATGCCACTTTTCAGGCAGCTACTTCTCCTAAGCAGTTTCGTTGCTTTTGTCAGCACAGTATTAGCTATAAATGTTCATGCAACCAGTGTGGATAGTACGTTGGATGCCAGCGCCAAGAAAACGGTGAAAGCACAACAGTCACAACAAAAAATAGACAACTTGTCGGATCAAACCACCGAACTGTTCCAAACCTTTAAGCAGGTGAATAAGCAGGTCGAAGGGTTGCGGGTATACAACACACAATTAGAGGCGCAGGTGGTACATCAGCAGAAAACCATGGCTGACCTGGAAGCCTCCATTGAGAATGCTGCCATTATGGAGCGACAAATTACCCCGTTAACATTGAAAATGATTGATAGCCTCGACCAGTTCGTTAATTTGGACCTTCCTTTTTTACTGGATGAAAGAAAGCAGCGAGTTACTCGCTTGCGTGAGAATTTAAATCGGTCAGATTTAAGTGCTGCCGAAAAATTTAGGCAAGTGTTAGAAGCATACAAAATTGAAAGTGAATACGGCACTCGTATCGATAGTTACACTGATATGGTCAATGTCAGTGGGCAGGATAGAGAAGTTAATATCCTTCGTGTTGGACGCATCGCATTGCTCTACCAGACCGCCAACCAGCAATATTCAGGCGTTTGGAATCGCAACACAAAACAATGGCAGTTATTAGAAGGTAGTGATAAACAAGCGGCCCTAGCCAAAGGTATTCGTATGGCGAATAAACAAGTGGCTGTTGATATGCTGGAGTTGCCGATTCCTGCTCCGGAGGCTGCCCAATGAAAGTGGTAGGTATAAACTCGACAGCGGCGAGCTTCAAGTCAATCGCTACCTTGGCGAAAAATATATTTCTTTTAGTTTTACTAGCTTTTATGGGGTTGTCGGTTTCTGTAGTTAATGCAGAAAATAGTGAGGTTAAAACTACAGGGGTTAAAAAAAGCGCAGCGAGTCTCGATGAATTGTTACAGATGATCAAGACTGCGACCATCAGTGAATCCAAAGAACATGCGAAGCGCGAGTCAGAGTTTAAACAGGCCAAGGCACGGCAAACGCAAAAACTAAAAGATATCCAGTCCATAAAAGCAGCTGAAGAGCGCAAAGCTGAGCAGCTTGAAAAAACCTATGCTGAAAATGAATTAAAATTGGCGGCGCTGGAAGAGCAGCTCCAGAAGCGGTTGGGTACCCTGGGTGAAATGTTTGGGCATTTAACCTCAGCGGCAGGTGATACCCGCACTACCCTGAGTCACTCCATAGTCAGTGCACAATATCCAGGGCGTACCGCCTTTTTGGATGAGTTGATAGCCAAAATGAGTAGCAACACCCAGCTACCTTCTATGGAGGAAATTGAAAACCTGTGGTTCACCATTAACCATGAAATGGTTGAAGGCACCAAGGTTGTTAAATTTCCGGCTATGGTTACTAATGCAGAAGGTGAGCAAGTTCGGCAGCAAGTAGTACGTGTTGGCGCGTACAATTTATTTTCCAATGGCTCCTATCTAACGTTTAATCCTGGTGCGGGCGTTATAGCCGAATTAACTCGGCAGCCAAGTGGCAAATATACCGGGGCAGCTATGGAATTAGAGCAGGCTGGTGGTGAATTTACCCAGGTTGGAATAGATCCCACTGGCCCCAGTGGTGGTTCATTATTGGCGGCATTAATCCATAGTCCAAGTTTGATGGAGCGATGGCACCAAGGTAAAGCAGTTGGCTACATCATTACCGTTGTCGGTGTTTGTGCATTGCTATTAGCGCTGTGGCGTTTCTTGGTGCTAATGGGTGTTTCCCGTAAGGTGGATGCACAACTGAGCAGTGAAACAGTAGACAGCGATAACCCTTTGGGTAGAGTGCTTCAGATTGGCGAAGAAAATTCAGGCCTGGATGTAGAGTCTCTCGAGTTAAAGCTTCATGAGCAAGTTCTCAAGGAGCGCCCTGCCATTGAATTAGGTATTGGATTATTAAAGATTATTGCCATGGTGGCGCCATTATTGGGACTTTTGGGTACTGTTATCGGCATGATCGTGACATTTCAGGCAATAACCGTTTTCGGTGCAGGTGATCCAAAGGCCATGGCTGGGGGTATTTCTGCCGCATTGGTTACAACGGTGCTGGGCCTGTGTGTGGCCATTCCTACCGTGTTACTCCATACCCTTGTAAACGGTAAGGCCCAGCGTGTGCTTCATATTCTGGAAGAACAAAGTGCAGGGCTTATTGCCCAGAAGGCTGAGGGCTAGAAGTGTCTTTCTTCAATGTATCAGGCTTTCTTAATGTCATGAGTGGCATTGATGGCTTCCTGCAAATGGGTGGCCCGGTCCTTGTTGCGATTGCTCTACTGTTGTTTGTTATGTGGACACTACTATTTGAGCGTATCTGGTTCTTTAAAACAGCCCTTAGGTCAGAATTGAATCAGGCATTAACTCAGTGGCAATCCCGTTCAGATCACCAATCTCTTAGGGCGCATCAGGTGAGAGAGACCATAATTTCCCAGGTCACCCTAAAGATCGATGCCGGCTTACCATTGATTAAAACCCTTGTCGTATTGGCACCATTACTTGGCTTGTTGGGGACAGTGACCGGAATGATCGGTGTTTTTGATGTACTCGCCATGAATGGTGGGGGTGATGTTAAATCCATGTCTGCTGGCGTATCCAAGGCAACGATTCCGACCATGGCAGGTATGGTCGCAGCGCTTTCAGGTGTTTTTGGAAATACCTATGTCAGCCGAATGGCTAACCGTGAAAAGCAGTTGTTAGCTGATCGTTTGATCTTAAAACATGCTTAACATCACGTGTTTATAAGCACGTGTATAGAGCAAGGGTTTAGATGCAGGATTTAGTAACAAGGAATTTGTAGCGTGCGCCGAATAGGCAGACAAACCAAAAGCTCCCAAGAGGAAGAGCAAGCTATTGACCTGACCCCCATGCTTGATGTGGTATTTATCATGCTTATCTTTTTTATTGTTACCGCTACTTTTATTAAAGAGACGGGTGCCGACGTTACACCTTCCTACGCAATGACAGCCAATCAGCAGCAAGTCAGTGTGCTGGTTGCCATCACCAATAACAATGAAATCTGGATTGATAATATAAAGATAGAGCCTCGTTCCCTCCGACTGTATATTCTCAGATTGCATACAGAAAATCCTCAAGGCGGTGTGGTAATACAAGCAGATAAAGAAGCTAGCCTAGAGATGCTCGCCTATGTGGCTGACCAGGCTAAAGCTGTCGGTATTTCCGATGTCTCTGTGGCAACAAAAATACAATGATAGCTAATCAGAAACTATTTAGGTTTGGCCTGGCCACATTGTCCGGTATGGCAGCCACTTTCCTATTGTTGACGGTTATGTACGGGTTAATTGCCTCTGGCGATATTTCATCAGAGCAGCAAGGCTTAAAAAAAATTGCTGATATTTGGCAGACAGACCGATCGATTACTGACCAGGTGAAACAACTGCTACCAGAAAAACCGGATAAACCGTTAGAGCCTCCACCTGAAATGCCCTATATTGAAATGGAACTGAATGCACCAACTGGTGCAATCAGTATGTCAGCCCCAAATTTTGATGGTTTGAAAGTTGGCATGAGTGGGAGCTATAGTCGCGATACAGATTATATTCCCGTGTATGTCCCCCAGCCGGATTATCCGCCCATAGCACTACGTCGAGGCATTAGTGGTTACGCTGTTATCGAAGTCATTATTACCGAGACCGGCGGTGTGCGTGACCCTAAACTGGTAGAGGAATACCCTGAAAATAAAGGCTTTGGCAAATACGCGTTACGAGCGGCGAAAAAATTAAAGTATAAACCGAGGGTGATTGATGGTGTGGCAGAAGAAGTGCCCGGAGTTTTTTATAAGTTTAGTTTCCAAATAGCGAAATAAATAATGATGATGAGCTCTTTTAAAAAATTGATTTTCTGTTGTGTACTATCGGTTTTTATTTCATCGTTATTGGCAGTTTTAAATATTACTGATGTCTCAGGCAGCGCCTATGCTGAGGAAGAAAAGCAAGAAGAAAGAAAATATGAAAATGCAAAAACCCGAAAACGACAAGCGGTGAGTCAAAAGTGTGCGAAAAAATTGGAATCTGTTCAGGCAGTTTTAAGTGGAAAAGAGGGGGCTGAACAAAAAGAACCAAGTGCTAAACAATTGCAGAATTTAATCCGTCAATTAAGAGATTATAAAGAAAGTAGTTGCAGTTCCAGTTATGAAAAATCTCAAGTCCATAATTTATTAGGTTTTGTCCACTACTCACTGAATGATATTCAAAGGGCAATCATTAATTATAAGTCAATGATTGCAGAGCCGGATGTAGACCCACGCCAAAAAACAGATACCCATTACACCCTGGCCCAACTTTATATGATGCAAGAGAATTATCCCTTCGCAGCACGCCAGCTCGAAATATGGATGGCGAGTTCAGATGTGGTGAGTAATGACGGCAAAATATTATTAGCGCAAGTTTATTACGAGCTAGACAAAAAGCCAGAAGCATTAATGTTGGTAAATCAGGCTATTGATGCGGTGATCAGAAAAGGTCACACACCAAAAGAAAGCTGGTGGGTGTTACAAAAAGTTTTATATTACGAAAAATCTGATAATAAAAACGGTAGCAACAAAAGCTACAACAATAAAAAAGTAGTTTCTATTCTGAAGCAATTAATTACCCATTACCCCAAACACCTCTACTGGCATCAGCTTGGTGGAATGTATGGGCAAATGGAAGAAAGCAGCCATCGCCTTGCCTCATTAGATATTCTTTATTTAGATAAAGCCCTGACCAAAAGCCGAGACCTTTTATCACTGGCCTATTTATATTTAGGTGCTGACGTTCCCTATCGTGCAGCACAAATTATTGAGCAGGGTATAGAGCAAAAAATTATTGAGAAAAATTCAAAAAATTTAGAGCTGTTAGGTGGCGCATGGCAGCAAGCCAGAGAAACTCAAAAAGCTTTAGTACCATTAAAGCAGGCAGCAGAAAAATCAGATACGGGTGAAATATGGTCCCGCCTGGCTATGGTTTATTTGGATCTGAACGAAAATACCAAAGCAGTAAAAGCCGCAAAAAATGCATTAAAAAAAGGGCAGCTAAAATATCCTTCCTATACCCAAATAACTTTGGGTAATGCATTAGTAAATTTAAACTGTTATCGAAAAGCGGCTAAAATATTTGGAAAAGCAGCGCAATATAAAAAGAGCGAAAAAACGGCCAAGCAATGGCAAACCTATGTGTTGGGTGAAGCAGATAGAAGGGATAGATTGATTGAAAGTGGTGCTAAGATTGAGGAGTGTCGATTACTTTGGCTCAGTGATGTTTTGGCTAGAGGTGAAAGCGATATATCGTCCGAGTCTTAACTATTTGTATTATTTATTCATAAATTGTGGAGTTAAAAGTCATAGAAGCTTTATATGGAATTGAATTTGTCTCAGATGTTGATGATTCTGGCTATGGTGTGGTTGTCCTCGAAGCGGGTAGATAGTCTAGGAAAATAGCTGGTTATCATATAAAGTTTAGGCGACTATATTATATTCACAGATTTGAATCCTCGGTAATCTGTTTATCCGGCACATATGGAGGGTGAATGCAATGACTTTAAAGGACTTTTCCAAGCGTGTTCGCCGTAGGCATCAGCGGGTTAAGGTGTCACCATTTATACTTAAAAACCCTTTGCTGACACCAATCGATCTTTCTGAATCTGGTATTAAGTTATTTTCTATAAATGAACTCCATATGGATCGTCAAATTAACCTTGAGTTAAAAGTTAAGGATGAATTATTGGAGTTGACGGGGCAAGTTGTGTGGAGCAAAGCGTCTTCGTCTGAGTCTGGGTTCTACTCTGGTTTAGCTTTCATTAATACTTAATAGCTCTTAGTTTTCAGTAAAACTATTTAATACATACCTTTAACAAGGCTTACAAACTTTTGCCGAGCATACGGCGCAAGGTGCCATCTTTATCAATGATGTGATGCTTAAGAGCACCAAGGAAATGTAACACAATAGCAATAATCATTATGTTACCTACGATCTCGTGTATCTCATGGCCAAGCCCTGCAAGGGTTTTATTTAATGGAATCACTTCTTCCAGATTATTTGGGTCAATGTTTTCAGCCAGCAGTTCCCAGCCAAATATTGCTAAGCCGTGACCTCCGGCACCAGACATCAGAACACCGGAAACAGGCAGTGCGACAGTGCCAATAATCAGTGCCCAATGTACTACCTTTGCCGTTAGGTGCTCAATGTTTGAATAATTTGAGGCAGGTTCGGGGCAACCGTTCAGAATCCGCCAGAAGACACGTGCCAGTACAAAAGCAATGATGATCATGCCAATGGATTTATGAATATCGTACAAAGCATAAGCTTCGTTAGACTCCATGTATTTACCCAGAGCCAGCAGCCCGATAATGGTAATACCAACTATCCAATGTAGAGCGATAGTCAGTGAGCTAAGTTTATGTTTTGTATCTTTCATTACGCGTTCTCAATAACTTGGTTAGCTCAACAAATTAGCCCAACAAAGAGGGCGTGTAGTAGCCAGTAAATAATAGCTTACTTCAACTGATCTAAATCCCTAACCGCACCTTTATCTGCACTGGTTGCAAACATGGCATAAGCTTTCAATGCTGCTGAAATCTGACGAGGACGTTCTTCCTCTGGTTGCCAGCCTTTCTTATCCCGAGCAGTTCTTCGGCTTTCCAGTTCTTTCTCAGACAACGCAACATTGATTGTCCTGTTTGGAATATCAATTTCGATGGTATCACCCTGATTGATTAATCCGATTGCGCCACCGGCTGCTGCTTCTGGAGAAACGTGGCCAATAGATAAGCCAGATGTACCACCGGAGAAACGACCATCGGTAATCAGTGCGCAGGCTTTGCCCAGCCCTTTGGATTTAAGGTAGCTGGTGGGGTAGAGCATTTCCTGCATGCCTGGGCCACCGCGTGGACCTTCGTAGCGGATAATGACTACATCACCTTCTTTGACACGATCATTGATAATGTCATCCACTGCTTGATCCTGGCTTTCGCAAATATAAGCGGGGCCAGAGAACTTAAGAATGGATTCGTCTACACCGGAAGTTTTTACTACACAGCCATCCAGGGCGATATTACCGAACAGTACGGCCAAACCACCTTCAAGACTATAGGCGTTTTCTAAACTACGGATACAGCCGTTGGCCCTGTCGGCATCCAGTGAGTTCCAGCGCGTATCTTGGCTGAAGGCCTGTTGGGTTGGAATGCCGGCTGGTCCTGCCTTAAAGAACTGGCTGGTTGCTTCGTCAGCTTCCTTGCTCACGGGGCGCATAATGTCCCACTGATCTAATGCTTCTGACAGAGTTTTTGAATGAACGGTGGAACCATCGGTGTGTAGTAATTCTGCCCGAGCCAGTTCACCGAGAATACCGAATACACC
>JALQUJ010000022.1 GCA_023263825.1 Porticoccus sp. | reverse complement strand
AGCGGTGCGAGAAAAAACACCTATCAAATATGTGTTTGTTACATCCCCATTTGATTTACATCCACCAATTAAGCGGACTTTAATGTCTTTAGTGCTTAAGTTGTTAGGTAAAGCTGTATCCTGTGGTAAGGCTATTCCATTGCGTACGGCACTGGATGTAGAGACTCATAATTTTACGCCGGCTAATTTGTCCTCAGATGATATGGCCTTGTTGCAATATACTGGCGGCACTACTGGTGTTTCCAAACCAGCAATTATCAGCCATGGAAATATGGTCAGTGCGACACGGCAGGGTGCTGAAATGTTGCAGCTCGCCTCAGCACAGTTGGGAAAGGAGCGCATTATTTCGCCATTACCGCTATACCATATTTATGCTTTTGCATTGTCTATTACTACAGGTGTTCATTTAGGTGCACATACACTGTTGATCCCAAATCCTCGGGATATTAATGGTTTTGTGAAATTGATGAGGAAGTGGTCTGGTTCCATTTTTTCTGGGTTAAACACCTTGTTTGTCGCTTTGATTGAACATAAAGATTTTTCCAAAGTAGATTTTTCGTCATTAAAAATTACGCTCTCTGGTGGCTCGGCCCTGGCTGAGGCGACGGGGGGGTATTGGAAAGATATTACTGGTTGTGAAATTTGTAACGCCTATGGCCTCACAGAGGCTTCGCCAGTGGTTTCATTTAGTCCGCCTGGTGCAAATAAACCTGGCTCAGTGGGTATTGCCGTAGCTAATACAGAATTACGAATTGCTGATGCCGAAGGGCAAGCCCTTGCTGTTGATGAACATGGTGAAATTTGGGTGAAAGGTCCTCAAGTGATGCAGGGTTACCTTGATTTCCCAGAAGAGACAGCTAAAACAGTGACTGAAGACGGTTGGCTCAAAACGGGCGATGTTGGTTCCGTTGATAGTGATGGCTTTTTGTTTATTCACGATCGCCAGAAAGATTTAATTATTGTTTCTGGTTTTAATGTTTACCCGAACGAAATTGAAAGTGTGGTTTCACACCATCCGGATATTACTTACTGTGCTGTTATTGGTGTGCCCGATGATCATTCAGGCGAAGCGGTAAAATTATTCCTTGTTAGTGCTAACCCGGATCTTACCGAAGATGATGTGCGCGCATTTTGTAGTGAAAAACTGGCACGTTATAAGTGGCCAACCTATATTGAGTTTAGAGATGAATTGCCACTCTCCAATGTAGGTAAGGTGTTACGTAGAGAACTGCGTGATAGTTAAAAGGGCGGCGTGATAGCTAATCTATGAGTGATGAAATAAACCAGTGGAGAGTAAAGCTCGCCGAGTGCCGTAGTTCTGATCGTTACCGCCTAAACCAACAACTCAACAAAATTGCTCAGCGGGCTACGTCTGGAAAACCATTCGATCGTGATTTAAAACAGTTTACGGATAAACTGGAACGTTCACGGCAACAAGTCATTAACCGTCAAGATAGCATCCCGGTTATTCAATACCCGGAAGAGTTACCTATCGCCGAACGTCGTGAGGAAATCAGCAACGCGATTGCTAAACATCAGGTTGTGGTTATTGCGGGTGAAACCGGTTCAGGAAAAACCACTCAATTACCTAAGATTTGTCTGGAGTTAGGTCGCGGTGTTGCTGGGATGATTGGTCATACCCAGCCCCGACGAATTGCCGCTAGAACCGTAGCAAATCGTATCGCAGAAGAATTGGCCCAGCCATTGGGTCAGACTGTGGGTTATCAAGTTCGGTTTAGTGAAACCAGCAGTGAAAATACGCTGGTTAAGTTAATGACAGATGGTATTTTGCTGGCTGAAATTCAGCATGACCGATACTTAAATAAATATGACACCATTATTATTGATGAGGCCCATGAGCGAAGCCTTAATATTGATTTTCTTCTGGGCTATCTAAAAAATATTCTGCCAAAACGCCCGGATTTAAAAGTCATCGTCACTTCTGCGACGATTGATGTAGAACGTTTTTCTCGGCATTTTAATGATGCCCCTGTGATTGAAGTTTCAGGGCGTACTTACCCCGTGGAAGTTGAGTACATCCCTGCACAGGAAGAGCGCGATTTGGCACAGTCAGTGTTGGACACCGTTGAGCATATTCTTACGTTACCAAAGCAGGGAGGGCAATCGAGTGACATTCTTGTTTTCCACAGCGGAGAAAGGGAAATAAGAGAAACCGCCAATGTATTAAGGAAAGCCCAACCTCGAGACTTGGAAGTCGTACCTTTATATGCGCGACTAAGCCTTTCAGAACAAACCAAGGTATTTAAGCCTCATCGGGGAATAAGGGTCGTATTGGCAACAAATGTGGCTGAAACTTCGCTTACCGTGCCAGGTATTCGCTATGTCATTGACCCTGGTACAGCAAGGGTGAGTCGTTATAGTTACCGTACGAAGGTCCAACGTTTACCCATTGAAGCCATATCCCAGGCTAGTGCTAACCAGCGCAAGGGGCGCTGTGGTCGTATCAGTGAAGGTGTGTGTTTTCGTCTTTATAGTGAAGAAGATTTCGCTGCCAGGTCTGAATTTACTGACCCTGAAATTATTCGGACCAATTTAGCTTCCGTTATTCTGCAAATGCTGCGTTTACGCATAGGGGATATTAGAGATTTTCCCTTTGTCGATGTACCGGATCAGCGTCTGATTAATGATGGTTTTAACTTATTGCAGGAGTTGCAAGCCGTTAATAAAAAGGGCGAGCTGACATCCATTGGGCAGCAGCTTTGTGGGATTCAAGCTGACCCAAAAATGGGGCGGATGCTATTGGCAGCCTCGAAGGAAGGGGCTCTCAGAGAGGTGTTGATTATAGTCTCTGCGTTGAGTGTTCAGGACCCTCGTGATCGCCCTTCCGATAAGCAACAAGCAGCGGATGAAAAACACCGTCAATGGCGGGATAAAGAATCTGATTTCGTCACATTGGTTAATCTTTGGGAGCATTTTGAGCAGCAACGGCAAGACCTGAGCAGAAACCAATTTGAAAAATACTGCCGACAGAACTTTGTATCACCACTTCGTATGCGTGAATGGCGAGATTTGCATCACCAGCTTCATGGTGCATGTCGTGAATTAAAACTGACAGAAAATAAACAGCCGGCAAACTATGAAGCTGTTCATCGATCACTTCTAAGTGGTTTGCTTGGCAATATCGGTTTCCAGCGTTCCTCAGATGAGGAAGATAACGAGGGTTCAAATAAACAAAAACGCCCAGGACTCCCTGAGTTTAGTGGCGCACGAAATCGAAAGTTTTATGTGTTCCCCGGTTCTGGATTGAATAAGAAGCCTCCGAGATGGTTGATGGCAGCGGAAATGATTGAGACCTCTCGATTATTTAGCCATTACAACGCCAAAATTGATCCAGATTGGTTACCTTCGTTGGCCTCACATTTGGTAAAAAAGAGTTATAGCGAGCCTCACTATAGTGTTCGTAATGGCCAGGTTATGGCCTACGAAAAACAGACATTGTATGGACTGCCCATTGTTGAAAAACGTCGATGTGGCTATGGAAAAATAGATCCAGTTTTATCCCGGGAAATCTTTATCCGTTCCGCGTTGGTGGAAGGTGAATATCGAGGTAAAGGCGACTTTTTTAAACATAACCAAAAACTTCAGGAAAGTTTGCAGGATATTGAATCCCGTACCCGTCGTAGGGATGTTTTGGTAGACGATCAGATCATATTTGATTTTTATAGTGATCGAATTCCCTCAGATGTAGTTAATCTCGCAGGTTTTGAACATTGGCGTAAACAGCAGGAAAATCGAGAGTCAGAAGGAGGGCTGAAAGATAGCTCCCGATTGCTATATATGGATGAAGAGTTATTGAGTCAGGGGCACGCCGGCGGCCTTGATGAATCTCAGTTTCCTGATCATATTTCGTGGCAGGGAACCCGCTATCCATTGAGTTATCACTTTGAACCTGGGCATTCGGAAGATGGCGTTAGTGTTACCGTCCCCGTCAGCATTCTGCACCAAGTGCCGTTATATAGCTTTGATTGGTTGGTTCCCGGAATGCTGCGGGATAAATGTATTGCCTTGGTTAAGGCCCTACCTAAATCACTGCGTCGCAATTTTGTTCCTGTGCCCGATTATGTTGATAAGGCTCTCGCTTCTATGAAGCCCGATGATATTTCACTGATGGAAGCATTGGGGTGTCGGCTAAAAGCGTTGTCTGGGGTGACAATTTCAGAACAAGACTGGCAGCAAGTTAACTTGGAGAATATTTATTCCTTGAATATCAAATTAATTGATGAGCAGGGAAAATTATTGACTATGAGCCGAGATTTAGCTGAATTAAAAGCTAATTATCGCGGTAGGGTAGTGGATTCGATTGCTCAAACTAGTCATATGAGCATAGAACAGGAAAATGTGGAAAGCTGGGATTTTGGCGAGTTGCCAGAAATTTATTCCATTGAACAGCAGGGGTTATCAATACGTACATATCCTGCATTGCTCTTAGAAAGGGGTAAGGAAAAAGATCAGATTAATCTAAGATTATTAGATAATCCAAATACAGCATTGAATAAAACAGTGGTTGGGTTAGGCGCGCTATATCAACAGGTATACCCTGAGTCAGCAAAGTACCTTCGTAAACAATTATTAAAGGGATTGGATCTACAGCTTAAATCTGCTGCGTTGCCTGGTAAGGGTGTTCTTATACCCTTGATTATTGATATGGCTTATAGGCAGGCACTTCTTGAAAGCAAGCCTATTCCTCGTTCTTCTGGTGATTTTGATAAGAGCTACAAGGAGGGGAAAAGTCAGATTGTTTCAGTGGCCAGTGAAATTGAATCTTTGATCGTCACTATGTTGCCTCTATTATCTGAGATACGAAAAACATTAAACAAACAAAATTTAACGGCTATGCATGGGGTAAAAGATATTAACCAGCAATTAACCTATTTGTTTTCACCCGAATATTTAGCCAATGTTCCTATCGAGTGGTTAAAGCATTACCCCCGATATTTAAAGGCAATTCAGTATCGTTTGGAAAAATTACCGCTGAATCCTAAGAAAGATAAAGAACTATGGATAACTCTGGATAGGTTGGAGCAGAGGTTGACAGATTTTACTTATAATTGGTCAGATTTGTCATTATCGACTCAAACAGAGGTATGGAAACACCGTTTTATGTTGCAAGAATATCGAGTTTCCTTATTCTCACAACAGTTAAAAACAGCTTTCCCCATTTCGGATAAACGTATAGATAGGCATTGGAAAGATTTGGCTAGCCTTATATCCAGCTATCATTCTGATGTTGGGGCTAATGCTTAAGAGAGTGGATAAAATATTTTACTAAATTAATAATTTTGCCTGAAACTTAATTTGGAACGTCCAGTGATACTAGTCAGCTTCGCCTAGATCGGTGAACAAATAATTTAATATAAAATTTTATGGAGATTTAATCATGTCAAAACATAACCTGAAACCATTGGCTGCTGCTGCAGGTGCGGCATTTATGGCATCTGTCGCATTGGCCCCTATGGCTTCTGCTGCTGAAAACCCTTTTCAAGCGAATGAGCTAAGTTCAGGTTATAACCTGGCCGATACTCATGGCGAAGGTAAGTGTGGCGAAGGAAAATGCGGCGAAGGCAAGTGCGGTGACAAAAAAGCTGCAGGCGAAGGAAAATGCGGCGAAGGTAAGTGCGGCGAGAAAAAAGCTGCCGGCGAAGGTAAATGTGGCGATAAAAAATAATCGCTAATTTTTAGTTTGCCTATTCAGAGGTAAAGTATGAGTAACAACCGATTCCCTGTTCAAGGGGCGGGAGTAGGATTGAGGCGGGCCCTGATGGGCCCGTTATCCTTTTTAAACAGTGACTCTGTGTCTTCTCATCAAGTAGATTTTATGGAAGTTGCCCCGGAAAACTGGATTAATGTTGGTGGCCGTTACGGCAAACAATTCAGGGAATATACCGAACGTTTTCCTTTTATTTGCCACGGCTTGTCGTTATCCATTGGTTCGCCATCCCCCCTCGACTGGGAGCTTATCAGGCAAATTAAAAATTTCATGAAAGAACATCAAATTCGCTGTTACACAGAACATCTAACTTACTGTAGTGATGATGCACACCTTTACGATTTGATGCCTATTCCTTTTACGGAGGAGGCGATTAATTACACTGTAGATCGTATATGTCAGATTCAAGATTTTCTTGGTCAGCGAATAGCTATGGAAAATGCTTCTTATTATGCGGCACCCCAGCAGGAAATGAGCGAAATAGATTTTATTAATGCTGTACTTGAGAAATCTGACTGTGGTTTGCTTTTGGATGTTAATAATATTTACGTTAACAGTATAAATCACCGCTACGATGCAGAGGCGTTTCTCAAACAGTTACCGGGTGAACGTGTTGTCTATGTACATGTTGCTGGTCACTATGTTGAGGCAGAAGATCTTAGGGTAGATACTCATGGTGCGGATGTTATTGACCCAGTATGGCAATTGCTTGATAAGGCTTATGAACACTTTGGTGTTATGCCAACGTTGCTTGAGCGTGACTTTAATATTCCGCCTGTCAATGAGCTTCTTTCTGAAGTCAATCAAATCAAACAAATGCAGAGTGATAGGATGCTTGCTGAGTATTTGCACCGCCTTGCTTTGCCTTGCGGAAGGCATTAATTTGATCATCATTAAACTTATATTTCTTTTGTAGTTCAAGTTCAAATTTAGTTTTCTTTCTAACTTTACCTGTTACTGGATCGACAAT
>JALQUJ010000149.1 GCA_023263825.1 Porticoccus sp. | reverse complement strand
CTGTGGTGCAGTGGCACATGGAAACCAACGCAGAACCTGCCCGCTATACCTACTCGGGCAAAGTGTTCCGTATGCAGGAAGACGATACATCGCGGCCGAACGAATATGTTCAGGTCGGCTATGAGGTCTTTGACGGCAAGGCGCCAACAACAATATTAAGTGTCTTTTTCTTTCCTTTATGAATTAATACCGTTTTTATCTTATCTTCAGGAGCCAACAATCCCACCACATGTGGCAGATCACCTGAATCAATTATCTTTTCGCCATTTAGGCTTAACACAATATCACCAGGCTCAAGTCCTGCTTTATCTGCTGGGCTATTAGGTTCAACTTGAGCAACCAATGCTCCAGCTGGCTTATCCAGCCCAAAAGATTCTGCTAACTTTTTATCAACATCCTGTATATAAACACCCAGCCAACCTCTATCGACATAACCTTTCGATTTCAATTGTCCGACGACCTTTACCGCCACATTAGCGGGCACAGCAAATGACAGCCCTATGGAACCACCAGATCGGCTAAAAATAAGTGAATTAATCCCAATAACCTCACCATCAAGATTGAGCAGTGGGCCGCCAGAATTGCCCGGATTCAAAGCTACATCACTTTGAATGAAAGGTACGTAGTTATCCCCCATATCCGTAGGAATACTTCGGCCAATCGCACTGACAATACCAACGCTTGCTGAGTAATCCAGCCCAAAGGGAGAACCAATAGCCAACACCCACTCCCCTACTTTTAATTGGTCCACATTGGCAAACTTAAGGGCATTCAGTTTTTTTGCTTCAATTTTTAATAACGCCAGGTCTGAACGTCGATCGACACCAATGATTTTTGCATCAAATTCTCGGCGATCACTGAGCCTGACAACAATATTATTTGCCCCATCAACCACATGATTATTTGTTAGCACATAACCATCTTCCGAAATGATAAAACCTGATCCAGCAGCCAAGGCAACATTGGATTCTTCCTGCTGTTTGAACTGTTCGCCAAAAATACCAGGAATATTACGAGGTGGGGTTTGAGGCAAATTTCTTCCACTGGTACTTTCAGTAGTATCTATTTGAACAACAGCTGAAGATGTTGACTCTATCAATGAGGTAAAACCAGGCATTCCATGGCTAAATACAGGGGACGTAAAGAACAGGCTTACCAGTAAGAAAAAATACGCAAATTGCTTCAACATAGTATCCCCCAACTCAACCCAAAACAATCAATCCCAAACAAATGCCAAATTAACCCACACCCTGTCTCTGACAATAAAAAGACAGAAAGGTTAGGTACAAGAGTAAATATTGTATTTGCCTCCAGGGCAGGCGTTTATTAATGATATTTATTGTTTACGGGGGGAAAATGTTTGGAATACTGGTTTGTTTAAAAAAGTAAGGTAGAAGCTATATTGAGATAAAAAATTATAGTGTAGTCGTATTTATACGATGATGTGACGGACATGACCACTCCAGGATCGTTGGCTGCACATCAGTATTAATTCGATTGAGATGTGAATGTAATCTAACTAAAAGGCCACCACAAACAAGGCCTGCCAATGCACCTACAGCTACAAAAGAATCATTAACAAATAATTTAGATGAAATTAAAACACCAATAATCATAAGTAAGAGCGGTAAAAAGTAAGTCAGTAACGTGCCGGTGACCACTACATTTTCAGGTATTCCTATCACAACTTGATCATCGACTTTCAAGCTTTTTAAATCATTATTGTCAGCTAACGCCCGGATTGATGTTGTCTTACCTGTTGCTTTTGCAATAAGGCTCTGCCCACAACCTTTTTCCGCAGCACACGACTGACATGCCGACCGTTGGATCGTTTCAACCCAGATACCATCGGTATCGATAGAAATAACTTTGCCCGTTTCTTTAATCACTTAAATACCTTAATTAAAGCGCTCTTTACTAAAGAAGCCCATAAGAAATACTATGGTACGCAAAAATATCTGAATAATATAACTTATATTATTGATAAATAAGAATAACATTCAGTTATCTTATTATATCTACGAAAAATCCCTAACTACCGGGCTAGGCATGAATTATTAAGTCGATAATTTTATTTATTGAGGGACTGTTATTTAAAAAGGGGCTTAATTTAGAGGAGGTTTATTTAATAGGTATTAACGATTGAGCCACTTTTTTTGCTGTTTCGATGGGTATCTCTCCAACAACACAAATCACATGTTCTTCATTACCATTGCGGATACGACTTAAAAAAGCAACGGTTGCTCCCCTCTCCGCCTGCATATCTGGCACTTTTATCACTTCATCTGGATCGACAAATACTGAAAATACAGTCAGGCCATCAGTAAAAACTAAGGTTTCTCTCTTTCTTTCAGGGGAAATATGGTAACCGGATAGAGCAAACCCTGGCGGCAACCAGGTGACTTTCCAATGTCTTTCTGAATTAATAGGTAAGGCACCCTTTTCATTCAAACAAGGCGCCGCATCAAGTGAGGCTAAGTGATGGTCTTGATTAGTTGGCTCCAAGGCCATGTCATCGACCAATGTACGAATTGTTACATCAACAAACTGAAAACGCTCTAACACACGCTTTTTACTACCAATCAACATAGATTGCAGTAATAAACCTGTCTCTTTATCAACACCTAGAACATAACCGTAACGGAATTTATCCTTAGGTACCACATGTACAATGGTAATATCCCGACCTGCTACCCTGTCTTCTCCTTTCATGTAAAGATTGTAGTGAGACTCTAAATACCCCCTAGATAACTCAGACAATCCGGATGGTGCACCCCTTAACGATTCACCTCTCAGCAATTCACCTTTCAACATGGCATCACCAAGTCGCTGGCAATTTAAGTTATTACCCCTTCGCACCACCTCTCTTTCTGGACCATTGAGATGAATTATTCGCTCAAATTCCTGCCCGTCACGGACAGAATGAAAAACCTTTACGGTTTTAAGAGCACCACCATGCTCGTAAGAAAAAATACCTTGGTAGCTTAGTTGGCGATTAGCCTCAGCCATTTGTTTGAGAAGGTTGGTGACAGAAGATAAATCATCAAGAGCAAAGGATGATGAAAATGGAGTGGCTGTGATCAGGATGACAAACAGCGATCCTAGGCGTTTATGTAACAACCTTAAACTAAAAGGCAGCCTTAATTTTAAAGACTGCCTTAATTTAGAAAATAACTGCAAAAACTTTTATTCCCTAAGTTTAAATAAATTAGTCCTGATCAGTTGGCATACGAGCGAATGGCAACATACCTTGATTAGTATTTGAAGCAGCGTTTTCCGTATGCTGCAACATAAGTTCATTCAAATATGCCTGTACCTGTTCACGGGTTACTTTATCTGGTGTTACTTCTGTTACCTGTATAACAGAACGAGGTGCGGTATAACCTTGCTGAGCACCATTGGTGGCACTGACAGTGCGAGCAGTCACTGGCGGTATACCAAACTCAACAGAATTACGAAGCTGTGGTGCACTAAAATCAACCTGAACATTATCAATAGAAGCAACTGTAGCAGGAGTGTTTCCTGAAGTACCCGCAGGTTTGTTGTATTGCTGTACACCGACTAACGCAATAACAGCGACAGATGCAGCAACAGCAAGACGTCCCAAAGGTTTAGCAATTCGACTGAATGCCGATGGCCCACCAAGCGATTCTTCATGTTCTAAAGCAGCGTGGATAGCACTAGAGTAATCCACAACCTGCTCTGGAAGTTCACGACGCATGGCGGCCGCAGCTAATTGATGTCGTCTCCAAGTATCTCGAAGTTCGTCATTTTCAGATACTTCTTTTAGTACACGGCGAACTTCCAGTTCATCAGCTTGGCCATCCATAAGCGCTGACAGAGATTCTTTTATTTGAGTGTTATTACTCATGTCTGCGGTCACCTTCAGTTTTACTGTTTTGGTTAATATTCAACATCTATTCATTCAAATAACTAGCTGTGAGACAGGGTATGCATGAAAAGGTTCAACGAACATAACAAATTAATGTTCTAAAACCTTAACTTTCTCATCAATTGCTTCCCTGGCCCTGAAAATTCGTGACCTGACGGTGCCAACCGGGCAATCCATCACTTCAGCAATTTCCTCATAACTGAGACCTTCAAATTCACGTAAAGTTACCGCAGTACGAAGGTCTTCAGGTAAATCTTTAATGGCATTATCTACTACCGCTTCAAGCTCATCACGGTAAAGCAGGTTTTCGGGGGAATCAATATCCCTTAGCCTATCGCTGCCTTCATAATAATCGGCATCAGCTGCATCCACATCATTGGCAGGAGGGCGACGGTTACGTGCAACCAGATAGTTTTTAGCTGTATTCACAGCAATACGATACAACCAAGTATAGAACTGACTGTCACCACGAAACTTTGCCAGCGCACGATAAGCTTTGATGAACGCTTCTTGAACAACATCATTCACTTCATCAAAGTCTTTGATATAACGGCTAACAATCGCATGGACTTTGTACTGGTATTTCAACACCAGCATATCAAACGCCCTTTTATCACCTTTTTGAACACGAGCTACTAACTGCTTATCGGTATCTTTTGCCTGCTCGGCTTCCATAATTTCTCCAAAGGCTACTCCAAAAACTACGTCAAATCCCCAACCATTATATTATGGCAGTTTGCTAGACCACTTGAACTGCAAATAGTTCGCATTCTCATAGAGTGAAATTAACAAGCACTTAGAATCAGTGTTTATTTTCGCCTCCCTATACTATCATGCTCTTCACGAATTTTAAGGTACCGGATCAAGGTGCCAACTCAAGGTTTAAGGTAAAACAGCGCGTTGATGAATAAACCCCAGCCTCGTCCTCACACCCATGACGTATTGATAATAGGTAGCGGCGCTGCAGGTATGACCGCAGCACTACAACTAGCTGATAATTACAGCATCGCTCTACTGAGTAAAAGTTCTATCAAATCAGGATCCACCTGGTATGCCCAAGGGGGTATTGCAGCAGTTTTTGACCAACAAGACTCTATAGAATCACATGTCCAAGACACGCTGGTTGCTGGGGCTGGGCTCTGTCACGAAGACACCGTTAAATACACTGTAGAACATGGCCCTGCAGCGATACGCTGGCTAATTGATCAAGGGGTTGCCTTTACAAAGTGTGATAACAATTCTGAGTACCATTTGACCCAGGAAGGTGGACATAGCCATCGCCGTATTCTTCATACGGCTGATGCAACGGGTAAAGAAGTTTCATCTTCCCTCGCCGATAAAGTCATCCAACACAACAATATCGAATTATTTGAGAATCACGTCATTGTCGATTTGATAACGCAGGCAGATAAAAGCTCAAGTCGAATTCGTTGCACTGGAGCCTATGTTTTAAATACTGAGGAAGACAACGTTTGCGCCTTTCAAGCCAAGGTTGTGATTCTAGCTACAGGTGGCGCAAGTAAAGCCTATCTATATACCAGCAATCCTGACGGGGCGTCCGGTGATGGCATTGCCGTTGCCTGGCGACGAGGCTGTCGCGTTGCCAATATGGAATTTAACCAATTTCACCCAACATGCTTATATCACCCCAATGCAAAAGCTCTGTTGATGACAGAGGCACTACGTGGTGAAGGCGCCTACCTAAGATTAGAAAATGGCGAACGTTTCATGCCTCGCTTTCATCTCAAAGAGGAATTAGCACCCAGGGATATTGTCGCTCGCGCCATTGACCACGAGATGAAACGATTGGGTAGTGATTGCGTCTACTTGGACATTACTCATAAATCAGCAGAATTTATTGAATCGCATTTTCCGACAGTTAAAGCCCAGTGTTTATCCTATGGCATTGATATCACCAAGGAACCAATACCCGTGGTTCCAGCGGCCCATTACACCTGTGGCGGCATCATGGTCAATAAGCTGGGACAAACAGACCTTTGGAATCTTTATGCCATTGGTGAAACAGCATTTAACGGGCTTCACGGTGCAAACCGTATGGCCAGCAATTCCCTGGTAGAGTGCGTTGTTTTCGGACAAGCTGCAGCCTCTGCTATCCGTGAAACTATCGACCATATCCCTGCACCTGAACCTGCCAGGCCTTGGGATGAAAGCCGTGTCACCCACTCTGATGAGGACGTGATCATCTCCCACAACTGGGACGAATTAAGACGCTTTATGTGGGACTATGTAGGCATTGTTCGAACCCAAAAAAGGTTGGAACGGGCAAAACACCGCGTAGAGTTGTTACAGAAAGAAATTCTCGAATACTACAAAAACTACAAAATTAGCCGTGACTTATTAGAGTTACGTAACCTCGTATTAGTCTCTGAGCTTATTATTCGTTGTGCCAAACAACGAAAAGAAAGCCGAGGGCTTCACTACACCCTGGACTATCCAGAAACATCACCCATCGCAAAGGACACAGTTATGGTGCCCATTAATTTTGCTGCTCAAAATATTATTGTTAACAAAGAATAAAATGAGAAAGAAGAATAAATACTGGTATTAATTATTGGCCATTAATTATACATAGCTAATATCTATTAAGCCGCCATTATCAGGCTCATAAGAACCATCACTACCATACTCATTACTATTAGAGTCACAATCTTCAGCACCACACATATCGGGCAACAAAGGGATAATAATTCTCTTTTTCTGTTTATCTAATTGATGAAAGCCAAGAATCCAACTTTTTCCAAATCGGTAGTAGTAAGCAAGCTCAAGCAAGACAGGTTTTTCACCTGGTGTGATGCTAGCAGGCAAAAGTGCCCACTGACGGCCATCAAAAGAAATTTTACTCCACTTTGCTCTCCGGATTTTACGAGAGCAATGTAGATAACCCAGACAAACAACGAGCAACAACGCAATCGTTATCGTCAAGTTGAGTCCGAAGGAAAGGCCTAGCAGCAAAATAGCTATTGCTGCAGAACATGAACAAGGATTACCCAATACCATAACGTTCGAGATACTTTGAGCGCTACATTAACGGGTTTCAGATCTGGTATCACGGATGATTTGGACAATTTTCAATAAATCAGGATCTTCAGGATTTTCACGGCGCAAAAACCAACCAAACATATCCTGATCTTCAGATTCCAAAAGGCGCCAATAACGCTCTTTATCTTCTTGCTCTAGCGTAGGATAGATTTTTTCCAAAAACGGCAA
>JALQUJ010000114.1 GCA_023263825.1 Porticoccus sp. | reverse complement strand
CGGCGAAAATGCCAGGAAGAAAATTGATGATACTACTAGCAGTAGCTTTGCCTGTGACCTCAAAAAATGGTTACAAATTATGGAAGCCTACGAAAATGGCGGCCATGCCTATCATGCCACCATGCCCACAGATGCCCTGCTGAAATTCCGCGATACGATGATGGAAACAAAAGCCTACGGCTTTGATAAAGTAAAACAGGAACAACTGGAGCTGGGACAAAAAGCCCGTGCACTACTTACCAGCAAAGGCTTCAAAAGTGTTGCTGCTGAAGGCTTTCAGGCACCAGGTGTCGTGGTCAGCTATACCGATGACAGTGACATACATAATGGCAAAAAATTTATGGCTGAAGGTGTACAAATCGCTGCCGGTGTCCCTCTACAATGTGATGAACCAGAAGGTTTCCAAACATTCAGGATTGGGCTGTTTGGGTTAGACAAACTCCACAATGTCGATCGAACTGTCAGTCATTTGAACGATGCCCTAGAGAAGATTTTGCCTTAACGAAATCGTTATTTATAGTTGCTCAAGTTAGCTTCCAGCTTGAGCAGCTATACTCTCTAAACCCTCTATTAATACAATCCATACCGATCAAATAACCAACGCTCAGGAATGTACTGATGGTCTCACTTCAAGAACAGCTGCTCAAAGCCGGCATTGTGGACAAGAAAAAAGCCAAACAAGTAGAGCAGGAAAAACGTAAAAAGGCCAAACAGGCTAATAAAGGGCAACCACAGAAAGACGAAGCCAAAGAACTGGCCAAACAGGCTCTAGCTGAGAAGTCTGCCCGTGATCGCGAACTCAATCGTCAAAAGGAGCAAGCCGCAGAACAAAAGGCTATTGCAGCACAAATCAAACAGCTTATCGAAGTTAATCGCATTGACCGCAGTAACGGTGAATCCAGCTATCAATTCACCGATGGCAAAAAGATCAAAAAAATCTATGTGACAGAGCAACAACACAACCTGCTCAGTAAAGGCTCTATTGCTATTGTACGTTTAACATCCTATCAAAATGATCAATATGAATTAGTCCCTGCCGGTGTTGCCAATAAAATCAAACAACGAGATGAAACCATCGTTATTGTTCAAAACGAAGCCAGTACGGACAATACTGATGATGACGATTACTACGCAGATTTTAAAATCCCTGATGATTTAATGTGGTAATTAATTCTTTTTGATGACTACAAAAGAAAAGTTATCACTAGCTTAGGGGATTGCTGAAAAATAAAAACAGTTCACAACTGAACCCCAAAAGCAGGGTTGAGTCCAATGATCATTCATCGTATTGCAACAAGTGATCTGAGGGCCTATGCGAAAACCTACTATACTGGTACATACCTTACTAATAATAGTAACCAGCCTATTTTTAAACACTAGTTTTGCTGCTACAGAAAAAGCCATTTTTGCTGGCGGCTGTTTTTGGTGTATGGAGCCCCCTTTTGACAAACTTGATGGTGTTATCAGCACAACGTCTGGCTATACCGGCGGCCAGCAGAAGAACCCGACCTATTATGATGTTTCCAGCGGCCGCTCTGGTCATGTAGAAGTTGTTGAAATAGTTTATGACCCAGCAAAAGTGAGCTATGAAAAACTCTTGAATGTTTTTTGGGTCAATATAGATCCACTCAATAATCGTGGACAATTTTGTGATAATGGTAGTCAGTATCTCAGTGCTATTTTTTATCTGAATGAAGAACAAAAAAGAGCAGCAGAGAAAAGCCTTGAAACACTAAAACAAAGCGTCAAACTAAAAGGTAAAATAGTTACAACCATTAGGCCTGCTGAGAAGTTTTATCCCGCTGAAGAATACCATCAGGATTATTACATCAATAATTCTTTAAGCTATAAATATTACCGATACCGGTGCGGACGAGATAGTCGCCTAAAAGAACTATGGTCATCCAGAAAAGAAAGCTAGATAACATGGGAAGAACAGGAACAAGTAACAGGGTTTCATTTACCCGGAGAGATCTTTGGTATGGACGGCATTGCTCACAATCACTACACCAATTCAGCTATTGCTATGGAAACTGCTGCGGTATGTGAAATTCCTTTTGCCAACCTACAAGAATTGAGCATTGCCATTCCTTCACTTCAAAGGCATTTTTTCCAACTCATGAGTAAAGAAATCACCAATGATCAAAGTCTCATTACCCTGCTCAGCAAAAATACAGCGGAAGAACGTGTAGCGACTCTTTTGCTCAGTATTTCAAATCGAAATCTGCGGAGAAAACTTTCTGGAGTACGTTTTAGACTACCTATGTCACGAGCTGATATTGGCAACTATCTAGGCCTAACAGTAGAGACAATTAGCCGTGTTTTTGGACGTTTACAAAAACAAGACATCTTACTTGTGGACAAGAAAGAAATCGAGGTTTTGGATATAGATCAGTTACGCAAACTGGCAAATTAATCATTAAAATCATTCATTAAAACAATAATTAATGAGAACAATAAAAAAGCCGGGTAATCCCCAGCTTTTTTCACTTCAAACAAAGTCTAGATATTAGAACTTATAGCCAATACCAAATATATAAACCCGAGGATCAATTTCCACATCTGTTTCAATCACAACAGGCTGGTCATACTTGAACTTTGCTTCAGTCTCCATATCGATATACCAAACCGCAGCATTGATTAACCAATGCTCATCGATTGCATAATCAAAGCCAAACTGTGCAGACTAACCCCAAGAAGCATCGACCTCCAGATCACCTCCGGTCAATCCCAAAGTGTTTTCTAATTCGCTATCCACATCTTCGTCAAAGAACGTAGTGTAGTTAACACCTACGCCTACATAAGGCTGAAATTTTGAAGCTTAATCCATCGAGAAATACTGAACAGTTAATGTCGGTGGTAAATGCTTGGTTGAACCAGCATCAAGTTTACCCGCACCTCAAACGCCTGTTTCAGCCTCAAGATCGTGATCAAAGGGGTTAGCCGCCAGTAAACCTACGCCAATATGATCAGTAACCATATAAGTAAAAGTTAATCCCAACTGGGTATCATCCTCAGCCTCGGCTCCAGACCCTGCCACCTCAACACCATTAACCTGCAAATCATCACTTTTATCATCTGGGTCAACCTGTGCGGCACCAGCTCGAACGATAAAATCGCCCGCTTCATAAGCGCTTACACTGGCTGCACCAAATAAAACGCCAGCAGCCAATACAGAGTTCATTGCCAGCGTCAAAGCTCTTTTGTTTTTCATTTACTTTCTCCAAAAGTAGTAGTACTAATTTTCAGGAGAATTAAAACAGTAGTAGTGCTTTGACGAATTGATCTGGATTAAATAAACCCCACTAAACCTGAGGCTATTTATTATTTAACCAATATTTTTATCTGTTCCGAAACTACAGGCGGGTTATGTGGCGTATGAGCATAGTCACCTAAAAGTAAATGCAAACGATGCTCGCCAGGAGCAAGCTCCAATACCACCTCTGTCTGACCACCACCAAAATGAAGATGGTTTTTATCACTGGGTATCGGTTTCGTCATATCGGGTAAAGTTTTCAAATCAATTAATAAATGGTGGTGCCCAGTGTTATCTTTGGCAACACCCGCTGGAGCAACTCCCATGCCTGACAAACCAAACCGGACAACCACTGGATTAGTCACTGTTTCACCATCTGTAGGTGAAAGGAAATAAACTTTAGTGCCAGGATTAATACTCGGCTCATTTTCACCACTTGCATTTGCAACAGCACAAATGAAAAAAGCCGTGAATAGAATAGCTATGCGTATTACTACGTCCATTTTTTACCTCTCAATGTTCTAAAGTCTGATTAAATCTAATTATCTACTTTACTACCGCCCATACAATTTGGAGACTCCGGAGTGTTCACTGCGGTAGTCCATTCTTCCGGGCTATAGGTGTGTAGAGCCAAAGCATGGACACCTCCAGCCATTTCATCTTGCAATAAACCATACACTAACTGGTGCCGTTGAACTGATCGCTTTCCAGTAAACTTTTCACTGGAAACAACAACTTTAAAGTGTGTTTCAGATTCCGGTGGAACAGAATGCTTATAACTTTCATTTTCTACAGACAAGTGGTCTGGTTTCAAAGCATCCACCAACTTGGCTGTAATTTGATCTTGGACCAGCATTTAACTAACCTCCAACTAAACTAATCATGACACCAGCTGCAACAGCAGAGCCTATAACACCAGCTACATTTGGCCCCATGGCATGCATTAACAAATGGTTATGGGGATTTGCTTCCAGTCCCATTCTATTAGATACGCGGGCAGCCATGGGTACTGCGGAGACCCCAGCAGAACCAATTAATGGATTTATGGGATGCTTTCCCAGCTTATTCATCATTTTAGCCATTAATACTCCACTAGCGGTACCAATACAAAAAGCCAGCACGCCTAGAAGTAAAATACCCAAGGTCTCAGCATTAAGGAATTTGTCTGCACTCATTTTTGAGCCGACACCTAATCCAAGAAAAATGGTTACCGTATTAATCAGCGCATTTTGGAGGATCTTTAATAATGTATCGCCACTTCGAATTTTTAAGGGGGGGACACTCTGTTCAGGCAATATTTCTACTGCCCCATTATCAGACCAAAACTTACGGATAACAAAAGATATCAGTGTAATTGCAGTAACAAGTAGCGCTAAAAAGATAAAGACTGCACCCAGCCCATAGAGCATTAAGTCCACCCCTTGCTCTAATAGTTGCACAGCACTTAACGATATCTCATTTGGAGTTATCTGATTTGTGGGAGCCTGATTAGCAAATACCCGATCTATCAAAACCTTACTCATCACTCTTGCAATTAAGGCCATTTAATTTACATTTAAGTTGGCAACATACAAACAGAGGTACTAGATACCCATATTCTACACGCACTCAATAACGAGCTCCCGTTAAAAAGCACAATACTAAGTATTCATCTACATAAGAACAGTCTGTACATGACTATAGTAATCACCCTCTATTTCATCAATACCTCTATACCAGCACTGACTTTTCAACCCCAGAGGATTACAATTACACCCAGTTCACATTAAAAGATGAATTCTGTAGATAAATCTAAAAAACGCATTATAAAAATAAATACTGACGATTTTACTCACCAGGCTTTCGCCAACGAATCTTGGCTTTACTAATCTACCCTTACAAATATTTGACCCTATATGAGCATTAAAACCTTACTTGAACAACGTGTTCGGGCTGCAATGCAAGCAGCAGAGATACCAGATAATTGTCCAGCTAATATTACCATCAGCACTCGGCCAGAGTTTGGTGATTTTCAGGCTAACGGTGCCATGGGTGCAGCCAAGAAGCTTAAAACCAACCCGAGAGAACTTGCTCAAAAAATCTTGGAACATCTCGACTTGTCTGGAATCGCTGACAATATAGAGATTGCCGGACCAGGGTTTATCAATATCCACCTATCACACTCATTTTTAGGTGAGCAATTACAAAAGCAATCTGATCAACCATTAGGAAGATCAGAAGTAGAAGAAAAAACTATCGTCGTTGATTATTCATCTCCCAATCTCGCCAAAGAAATGCATGTTGGGCACCTCCGCAGCACTATTATTGGTGATGCTGTAGCAAGAACACTGGAATACCTTGGCCATAACGTGATTCGCCAAAATCACATGGGTGATTGGGGCACTCAATTTGGCATGCTGATCGCTGAACTGGAAGAACAATTGGGAGAAGGTGAGCAAGCAGACTTAGCCCTTGGTGATTTGGAAGTTTTTTATCAACAATCGAAAAAGCACTTTGATGAAGATTCGGGGTTCGCAGAAAAAGCCCGTGATTACGTCGTTAAACTGCAATCTGGTGACAACCACTGTCTCACCCTTTGGAAACAATTTATCAATACTTCTGTTGCCCACAGTGAAGCTATTTACCGTGATCTTAATGTCACACTACAACATACAGATATTAAACCCGAAAGCGCTTATAACGACGATTTAGCTAAGGTCATCAATGACCTAAAACAACAACAATTGATTGTTGAAGACCAAGGAGCCCAGGTTGCCTTTTTAGAAGAGCTGGCGGATAAAAAGGGTAACCCAAGCCCAGTGATTGTACAGAAATCGGGTGGAGGCTACCTCTATGCCACCACAGACCTAGCTGCTTTGCGTTACCGCAGCGGCGTTCTAAACGCCGACAGGGTTTTATATTTCATTGATGCTCGCCAATCTTTACACATGAAGCAGGTGTTTACGCTGGCTAAAAAAGCCGGTTTTGTGAATGAAAGTATTCTTCTAGAACATCACCCATTCGGCACTATGATGGGTAAGGATGGCAAGCCATTTAAAACCCGCTCGGGCGGCACGGTCAAACTCACAGATTTACTAAAAGAATCGGTAGAACGCGCGTCTAAACTGGTTGCAGAAAAAAATCCGGCAGCTAGTGATGAAGATATTGCCGGAATCGCACAAAAAGTAGGTATTGGTGCTGTTAAATATGCAGACTTGAGTAAAACCCGTACTAATGATTATATCTTCGACTGGGATACCATGCTGAGTTTTGAAGGTAACACAGCCCCCTATCTTCAATATGCCTATACCCGCATTATAAGTATCTTTAGAAAAGCAGAACTAGATGTCTCAACATTTAAGGGCAATATCAACATCACAGAAACCAAAGAAAAAGCTTTGGCACTTAAGCTGGTACAGTTTGGAGAAATTTTGCAGCAAGTTGCTGACGAAGCATACCCCCATATTCTGTGTAACTATCTTTATGAGATAGCCAGTGCTTATATGGCATTCTATGAACAATGTCCTATTTTAAAAGCAAATATCAAACAAGAGATTAAAGAAAGTCGCTTAGCTCTGAGCCTTATCGTTGCTGATACCTTGGCCAAAGGTTTAGAACTTTTAGGTATAGAGATTATGGAAAAAATGTAACGCACCCAACACTGGAATGATAAAATTAACGATAAATCAATAAGTTAAAACAACCCTAATTAATATTTAATCGTTAAATTTTGACAATAGCGAGAATCAGGTTAATCTTATCAGATGATTGAAAATGTAGATGACCAAGCCTATCCAGCTTATGGGGCTGACACCAAGAAACGGTACTCTGGTGCTGACTTCTGGATTAAGCTGAAGCTCTCGGCCAAAATAGCCGGGCGTGAACTCGTTGAGAAAAGCCTTTGGCTTTACTATGCAGCAAGGCGTCCGGAAACACCGATATGGGGAAAAACAGCTGTCTACAGTGCCCTTGCTTATTTTATCCTACCTACCGATGCGATCCCTGATTTTATACCGATCACGGGTTATACCGATGATATGGCAGCCATTGCTGCTGCCGTGGCAACTATTTCTCAATACATTGATGATGACGTTAAAACATTGGCCAATAAAAAACTAAAAAGCTGGTTCGATTAAAGCTAAGTTGTCCTCTATCCCTTCTAAATTGCTTTTTCACTGAGCTACTGATTCAGAACACACTTACTCATTTGAAAAATGCCATACATCATTCTCATCTTGCCATTTATTGATTTTTTCAGGTTGCTCATCTTCTTTCATACTGTTTAAGGAAGGCATTTCAGATAGACGTCTTAGGTCTACCCGACCATTGCTGGAACCACTAGACTTAAGTAACTGACCAGGTATCGGCCAGGTACCGGTCTTTAAATAAAACAGATAACCGCCTACAGAACAAAGCAGCACTAAGAAAATGACACTACGAATCATCGCTCTAATCATGGTTCATCCTTTATTGATATTTTGTCTTACATTCTTCATCAACCCAACCATTTAAACTTTGAAGATTGAGTACCAAATCGGTACCAACATTTGCCGTTATAAAAACTAAGTAGGCGCTCATAATATTGCAAACATACCCACAGGTCTAAGGCCATTCCTAACAAGCTATATAGCCAAATCGTTTCATCCATCATGCACAAACTGATCAAAAAACATACACCTGCGTAATGAAATATAAAAAGTCACAACATTTTTATAAATTTAAGTTGAAAATATCAATATAACCTGTTAAAAAATAAACAAATAATTATTTATAAATAATACCAAACCAATAATTTGGGAGTTAGGTCATGATCTTTACTGCTGACGATCTTCGCCACCTGGTCATTAGAGACACGTTGAATTATCTAAATGATTGGTCACAAGCTGCCGAGAACCTGTTGTTGGGTACTGCTGCTCAGGAGTCTGGTTTGGGTGGGTGGAACAAAGGCAGGCGTGTAGGGCTATATCATATTACCCCGGCAATGCATCGAGCAGTATGGGATAAATACTTAATCAACAATCCCGCTCTTGCCAGTGAAGTGAGAGGAATGGCGGGACAACACAGTTTTTTAAAGGCACCCCACGGTGAGTTAATTACCAATCTAAAATATGCCACGGCAATAGCCTGGATGATTTACCGCCGCTGCGGACAGAAGCTACCCGAAGCACACAATATCGTAGAACTTGGAAAATTCTGGCACCGTTACTTCCACCCTAAAGCTAAAGGAACGGTGGCAGATTTTGTTAGTAGCTATCAGCTTTTAATAAAAGCGACAGATATGGCTGTTGCCTAAGTATAAAAGCCGTTAAAACAATTTTTTTGCCAAATCAAAGGCATTATCAAACCCGCTATCATTAGAGAACAGATTGCCGCCTGAACTACTCTTATCAATT
>JALQUJ010000111.1 GCA_023263825.1 Porticoccus sp. | reverse complement strand
CAGCATCAAGAAGGACTCTTCAGGCAGTATAGAGCGGGGGAAGAAACGACACCCTACCATAAGGGACAATGTTATTATTTACTCAGGTGCCACTATTTTAGGGGGGAAAACGGTTGTCGGAGAACACTCCATTATTGGGGGTAGTGAAGAGCCTGGTTCAGGTTTAAATCTCATGGGCAGATTGAAAAGCTATTTGAGGCCTTCAACCTGAGCGAACTCACTCCTTTCGGTCATTCCAAAAAATCATTAGTTAGTTTGAAGTGAGAGCCAGCAGTTCCCCTAGTTTAGTCTTTGCCCCTGGCTTGTATTGATCGGCCCACGTTGTTTTTCCTGGTTCAAATAACAAAATGGCAGTGGAGCCAAATTTAAAGCGACCCATCTCTTCCCCTTTTTGAAGCCTAACTTTTTGCTGAGAAGCCTCTGTCTGTTCTTTGAACTCTTGTGTCATCAGCGTATTTGGTTGGTAATGTCCGTGCCAGACAGATTCAATGCCTGCCACCATCATGGCTCCAACCAAGATAACAGCACAGCGGCCAACAGGCGTGTCAAACATACAGACTAATCGTTCATTTTTCGCAAAAAGTCCGTCGATATACTGTGTTGTCGTATCATTAACTGAGAACAGTTTTCCAGGGATATAACGGGTAAAAACCAGCTCCCCACTTATAGGCATATGAACCCGATGATAGTCTTTGGGTGATAAGTAAATGGTAATGAAGTTTCCGTTTAGAAATCGCTGGCTGTCTCCGTTATCAGCCCCCAATAACGAAGCAGTTGAAAAGGATTTACCCTTGGCCTGAAAAATATTGCCCTCTTCAATAACCCCCAGTTGGCTTACTGTGCCATCAGCAGGCACGGTAATGGAATTTTCAGTTTGATCTATAGGGCGAACACCTTCCTTCAAGGCACGGGTAAAAAAAGCATTAAAATGTTCGTAGTCATCTAAATCATCAGATGCGGCCTCATCCATATCAATGTTATAGGTACGGATAAATTGCTCGATAAGAAAATTTTTCAGCCAAGGCGTTTTAGCCTCAGCCAATGATGAACCAAGGCGTGACAATATATGTTGTGGCAATATACGCTGTAGTGCCACGAACCATTCTGCTTTTAAATCACTCATAAAATATGAAGGCGCCTGTACTGCTGCTTCCTGTGTTGATATTTAATTAGTATTTTTTGACTTTTCTCAAAAAATTATTCGATAGGCGTATCGTTACGGTTACCCCATTCAGCCCAAGAACCCTCATAGGCTTTGATATCCTTAAAATCGAGAATTCTAGCGAGCATATAGGTAAATCCGGAACGGTGGTGTGATTGACAATGGGTAATGGTTGGTTTGTCAGAATGAATGCCTAATTCGGCCAAACGTTCTTTGGCATCGTCGAGAATGCGCTGGTTTCGTTTGAAATCCATCATGCTGGTCCAATTACAGTTAATAGCACCAGGAATGTGCCCATTTCTTTCAGCTACGCCACGTTCACCGCTGTATTCTTCAGGGGTTCTTGCATCCCAAATTTGCAGATCACCACTATCGAGCTGAGCCATAATTTCTTCAGCTTCGATAATAGGCGTGCGATCTATGGTGACATTGCGCTCAATGGATTTGGGTTCTGGGACCTCAGAGGTTGTTGGAAACCCTTCATTGTGCCAGGCAATAAGTCCGCCATTTAGGTATGACCAGTTCTTGTGACCAATAACATCAAGGGTCCAGATAAAGCGACCGGCCCAGCCACCACCTTCATCATCATAAACCACCACATGTTTATCATCGGTCAGCCCTATGCTGTTGACCATAGCTTCGAGCCTTTCCTTTGGGGGGAGTTTATTGGGGCCAGGAACAGAGCCAGACATAAGCTCTTGTGATGAAATATGAACGGCGCCAGGGATATGCTTCTTGCTGTAGAGCGTATCATTGCATAGGTCAACGATGAGTATGTTCGGTTGATCCAGCATATCAACGAGAGCTTCTGGCTCTAGTAATTTCGGTATATCAGACATGGTTCTTCTCTGTAGTTTTTCTGTCTCTAGTTATTCTCTAACTATAGCGACGTTAGGGTGATAAGGTCTGTGGAAATTGTACCATTTATAAATAACACTGAAGTACAAGATTTCAGGACCCTTGATCAAGGCTGTTTACCATGTGCCAATAACTATCAAATCGGAATTTAGATATCTTTCCATCCATAACCGCCTGGTTAAATGCACAGCCAGGTTCCTGTTGGTGTTGGCAATCACGAAATTTGCACTGCCCAATGAAAGGACGGAATTCAATGAATCCTTCTGCAATGGCTGCGGGGTCTAGGTGCCAAAGACCAAATTCACGAATACCTGGTGAATCGATCACATCACCACCATTGGATAAGTGGAAAAGTTGAGAGCTGGTTGTGGTATGAGTTCCCTTGGTTTTTGAGACTGAAAGAGCCCCCACCGCTGTGTCGATATCAGGAGATAATGTGTTGAGTAGAGATGATTTCCCCACACCAGATTGCCCAACAAATACACTGGTTAATTCTTCAAGGTAGCCCTCCAGTTTTTCCATGCCTTCACCACTATGTGCAGACACTAAAAAGCAGTCGTACCCCAAACTAATGTAACGGTCGAGAAGGCCGGTTAACTGATCATAATTTGTATCATCAATTAGATCTGCCTTGTTGAGAACGACCGCCGGTTGAATTGATTGATGCTCTGAGGCAACTAGATAGCGATCGATAAGGTTGGCATGGGGCTCTGGAAAAGGTGCAATAACAATAACAATACGGTCAATATTGGCAGCCACAGGGCGTAGCTTGCCCCGGCTATCAGGGCGGCATAGTTCCGATTTTCTTGGATGCTGTGCGATAACGACACCATGGGTATCACCATCCTGCCAGGTTACTCTGTCACCTGTAACAATAGTGGGTAGGTTGGCCCGGAGGTGGCAGCGGCGAGTACTTTCTCCACGAGAATTTTGCTCTGGAGGAAACTCTGGTTCCACATCGACCTGTGTACCATAACTGGTAATGACACGACCATCTTGTTCTGGCCCCAGGTTAGAAGGGGAGAGGTAACTATCGTCATCTTGCTGCGCATTGACTTCAGCTCGGGCTTTTGCCTGGTTTTGCTGAATACGACGGCGCTGCTGTTTGGTTAAATGGCGTTTGGTCAATCTATTCTCTTACTTGTTAACAAGACCCTTATGACCTTATGAAGGGTGGCTTACTGAAGCGCAAGGATATAGCATATGGTGAAAGAGGGACAGGAACAGCATTATGTTTAATTTGGAGGGGATACCTCAGTCATTGGCCCAATTTGTGCCAATGTTAGTGACCATCGCCATTATTACTACCATTCTCTGGGCCGCGAATTGGTTGCTTTTACGTAGAACCAGCCTGACAACAGAATCCAGATTGCCTGGTCAGGTAATTATGTTGTTGTTAAGTGCCATTGCTTTAATCGCACTGATTTTGGCATTGCCTGTGAGCGAATCTACTCGAGGAGATTTACTGGGTTTGTTGGGTTTGGTTCTCACTGGTGTCATTGCTTTATCTTCGACAACATTTGTATCGAATGCCATGGCTGGTCTCATGTTGAGGTCGGTAAAAAGCTTTAGACATGGAGATTTTATTCGGGCCGGAGAACATTTTGGCCGAGTCACGGAAAGGGGGTTGTTTCATACCGAAATCCAATCTGAAGACCGGGACTTGATTACCTTGCCCAATTTGTTTTTGGCATCCAGTCCGGTAACAGTTATCCGATCTTCAGGAACCATTGTGTCCTGTGAAATATCCTTAGGTTACGATGTTGCATACCATCAATTAAGTCCGTTATTAAAAGAGGCAGCGATTAACGCTGGATTACAGGAACCGTTTGTTCAGGTTCTTACGCTGGGTGACTTTTCCATTACTTACCGCCTTTCGGGCTATTACTCAGAGGTGAAGCATCTATTAACGATGAGAAGCCGGTTGCGACAGGAAATACTGGATACATTACATGGAGCGGATATTGAAATCGTATCCCCCACATTTATGAATCAGCGTCAGTTCAATAATGGCGAGAAATTTGTTGCTAAGCCAAAGTTTCGTGATCCTTTAGAATCACAAAATATTGCACCGGAATCCCTAATTTTTGACAAGGCAGATCGAGCAGAAAAGCTGCGCATACTTAATGATGAGCGCGAGGAGTTGGCAGAAACAGTGAAAGAATTGAAAGAACAGCTGGAAGGTCAGGATGAGTCGACATCCTCTGATCTAAAAGCTGAAATATTCAAATGCGAAGAACGTATTGAAAAACTCGAAAATATTATTCGAATTGCAAAAGAACAGCCTAATTAATGAAGGAAATATGACCACACAAAACATGAAAGACATTGATAAAAAAGGTTCTGCTATAAAAGACCCTTTGAATCTCATCTGGATAGACCTGGAAATGACAGGGCTGGATACCGAAAAAGATGTCATCATAGAAATTGCCACTATTGTTACGGATAAAGATTTAAATGTTCTGGGGGAGGGTCCAATACTGGCGATTCATCAACCAGATGCTTTATTGGATGGCATGGATGAGTGGAATACACGTCAGCATGGCCAATCGGGATTAACCGAACGGGTACGAAATAGTGCAACATCAATGGCTGAGGCAGAGCAGAACACTATAGAATTTCTACAGCAATTTGTTGATGCTGGTGTATCGCCCATGTGTGGTAATTCCATCTGTCAGGATCGCCGCTTTTTATCGCGACAAATGCCAAAGTTGGAAGCATTTTTTCACTACCGTAATCTGGATGTCAGCAGCGTAAAAGAAATCGCTAAACGTTGGCGGCCAGAGCTGTTAAAAGGGTTTAAAAAACAGGGCTCTCACTTGGCGATGGATGATATTAAGGGCTCTATTGCTGAGCTGAGTTACTACCGGGAAGTTTTTTTTGAGATGGGAAATTGATTCACATCGAGAATTAGAATTAATAAAGAAAAAAGATAGAAAAGATAAAGAGAAAGATAAATAGAAAAGCGAGAAAATAAATGTGGCAGGTGTATCTTTCCGGAGAAATCCATACCGATTGGCGAGATCAAATTATTCAGGGAGTGAGCAAATTAGGTTTACCCGTAGAGTTTAGTTCAGCTGTAACAAACCATGATGCCAGTGATGCTGCGGGTGATGTATTGGGTGAAGAGTCTCAACAGTTTTGGCGCGATCATAAATCTGCAAAAGTAAATGCCATTCGTATTCAGAGTCAAATTGAACAGGCTGATTTAGTCATCATTCGTTTTGGCGACAAATACAAACAGTGGAATGCAGCATTTGATGCAGGTTACTGTGCAGCATTGGATACGCCTTATATCACCCTGCATGATGAAAGTATTATTCATCCACTAAAAGAGGTGGATGCGGGCGCCATGGCTTGGGCACAGAGTACGGAACAGGTTGTAGAGATTATTCGTTATCTGGTCGAGCAACAATAGTGTTTAGGGTCATTTAGAACTACTTATTTTTCGTTTGCGTTTTTTCTTACCCGCTGCATATAACTTATGTTGTTCCAGGGCCCATTGAACATGTTCTTGAACCATGGGGGAGGGATGTTCTCTACGGCTTTCCAAAGCAGAGACAATGTCATTGGTGTTGTTAGAAACCAGTGCATTACCTAATCCTATGGCCAGGTTTCTTAACCAGCGTTCATGTCCAATACGGCGAATGGGTGAGCCATCGGTATATTTCAAAAACTCAGCTTCTGTCCATAAAAACAGCTCGCTGAGTTCTCGATTGCCCAGATTATGTCGTGGAGAAAAATCCTTTTCTTTTGTCGGTTCTGCATCCTTGTTCCATGGGCAAATAGCCTGACAGTCATCGCAGCCAAAAACTCGATTACCCAAAGGTTCTCGAAACTCTTCCGGAATACTGCCTTTGTGTTCAATGGTGAGATAGGAAATACAACGACGTGCGTCCAAAACATAGGGTTCAGGGAAGGCATCTGTAGGGCAAACTTGCAGGCAGGCTTTGCAATCACCACACAAATCTTTTTCAGTGGATTCATCGATGGGCAGTGGCAGGCTGGTGTAAATTTCTCCCAGAAAAAACCATGACCCCGCTTCACTATTAATGACTAAGGTATTTTTCCCGACCCAGCCTAGCCCCGCTTTTTCTGCCAGGGGTTTTTCCATAACCGGCGCACTGTCGACAAAAGGCCGCTGAACGACACTACTGGGTATGGCGTGTTCAATTTCTTTTGCTAAAGTCGTCAGTCGTTTGCGAATCAGTTTGTGGTAATCCCGGCCAAGGGCATAACGGGATATATAGGCTTTATCTTCGTCTTTGAGCACAGCAATCATATTGCTGTCATCGGGTAAATAATCCATGCGAACACTAATGACTCGCAATGTCCCAGGCAATAATTGTTCTGGGTAATAACGCATTGTGCCGTGCTCACCCATCCATTGCATATCACCTTGATAGCCTTTCTGTAACCATGTGTTTAACCGATCTCCGGCCTCTGACAATTCTGTATCAGTAATAGTGACCTGCTGAAATCCCAACGCCTTGCCCCACGCTTTAATTTTCCTGGCGAGATCTGAGTAATCAATTTGTTGGGTCGTGTTTGGCATAGTGGGTAGTTAAGTTGTTAGCTATAGTGAGTAATAGAGTCGAACAGCCGTTTGAAGTTGGCGTATAATTTTGCCAGATCTTTACCAAATAATCGGATTTTTATGCCTCATTTTATTGGTCAATCATTACCTACTGCCTTATATACCGCTGAACAGGTTCGTGAATTGGACCGAATCGCTATAAAAGAGTGGGGTATTCCAGGTATTAAGTTGATGAAACGTGCAGGGCGGGCCATATTTGACGTCATCAATCATTATTGGCCAGGTTCCCCTATTACTGTGTTTTGTGGAGCAGGAAACAATGGAGGTGATGGCTATATTGTTGCAGCATTGGCGGCTCAGAATTTGGTACCTGTTCAGCTTGTCCAGGTGGCACCGGCTGATAAATTAAGCGGCGATGCACTTACCGCTTATCAGTATGCACAATCATCTGGGGTACCTATGATTCCATTTGGGGTGCCATTTTCTGACTGTTTGGAAATACCAGCCGGTGTCATTGTGGATGCGCTTTTGGGAACGGGGTTTGTCAGAACTGGATCAGGTAGTCAGGTTCGGGAACCTTTTGCCCAAGCTATTAGGTTGATTAATCACAGTGAATTGCCCGTTATTGCAGCAGATATTCCTTCTGGATTAGGTAGCAATACAGGTATAGCAGCAGAGCCCGTGATAGAAGCGGATGTGACGGTGTCATTTATTGGCTTAAAACAGGGCATGTTTACCGGTAATGGCCCAGCACTGTGTGGTGAAGTGGTTTATCACGACCTTTCAGTGCCCGCAGATATTTTTGATGAGATGACCCCCAGTTCTGTACGGATGCAATATGAAGATTTAATAGCTGAGTTACCAGATCGAAGGCGTGATGCCCATAAGGGTGATTTTGGTCACGTCATGGTGATTGGTGGTGACACAGGTTTTGGTGGTGCTGTCGCTATGGCAGCAGAAGCAGCCTTGCGAACTGGTGCAGGATTGGTGAGTGTTGCTACTCAGCCTGAGCATGTACCTGCATTATTAGCACGTAGGCCAGAATTGATGGCGCGAGGCGTTAGTTCAGGGCAGGAGCTAATACCACTGTTAAACGGTGAAATTGTTTCTCCTTCTGTTTTAGTGATTGGGCCTGGATTGGGAAAAACCCCATGGTCAGAGCAAATGTTACAACAAGCCCTGGCTTCAGGTTTACCCATGGTTGTGGATGCTGATGCATTGAATATCCTTAGTATGGGGCGGTTATCTATACCCGAAACCACGAAAGAATGGTTGATTACGCCACATCCGGGAGAAGCAGCCCGGCTTTTAAATGTGGCGACAGGGGATATTCAGGCAGATCGCTTTTCTACAGTGAAATCCTTGCAGAAGAAATTTGATTGCCCCGCCTTGTTAAAAGGAGCCGGGTCCTTGGTCTGCACGTCACATGACGCTCTAATAGGATTGTGTACAGCGGGTAACCCCGGCATGGCAACAGGTGGCATGGGGGATGTGTTGAGTGGGATAGTTGCAGGTTTAATGGGCCAGGGTGTTACGTCAGATAAAGCTCTGCCTTTGGGGGTTTGCCTTCATGCTAAAGCAGCTGATATTGCTGCTCAGACAGGTGAGAGAGGATTGGTCGCTACAGATTTATTTGGCCCTTTGAAGGAATTGGTTAATGGAATGACTAATAGGATGGCTAATGAGGTGAATCAGGAGTGATTCCTTTAGTTCCAAAGACGGTAGTTCCGAAGACAGCAGTTTCTAAAACAGGGTTCTCAAATAAAGTGTTTTCAAAAACAATTGTAGGCGAAGATGCAATGGTTCAGCTGGGAGAAGCACTGGGCCACAGTTTGCTTTCCTGCAATAGTTTGGGTGAGGTCACAACAGAAAAATCTATTGAGGTGATCCCTCGTGAGGCAAAAAGTGCCTTAGTTTTTTTTGAAGGTGATTTGGGCGCAGGTAAAACCACCCTATGCCGAGGAATATTGCAAGCATTTGGTCATCATGGTGCTGTAAAAAGCCCAACCTACACGTTGGTAGAAAGTTATGTGCTTGAAAGTGATACTGGTGAAGTAAAAGCTGCACAAGCTCACCACTTTGATTTATATCGCCTGGGTGATCCCGAAGAGTTGGAATTTATTGGTATCCGTGATTATCTAGAGCCTGGGAATTTTTGTTTAGTTGAGTGGCCTAATCGTGGTGATGGAATTTTGCCAGCTCCAGATTTAAGGGTGGCTATTTCTGTGACTGCTACAGTGGCAGCTGAAGAACATAGGCTGGACGAGGGAGAGATAAAAACAGTTGGCCGTAATGTGAGAATAGTGGCAGAAACTGAAAGGGGAGAGTTTTTCTTATCCCACTTAATAGAAGATCAGCAAATTGAAGGGCAGGGAAATTAGTTTGTTATTAATAAGGGGCAGCAAACAGTTTTTGGCAGTTATCTTACTGTTAATACTTCAGGTTTTTACTGCCTTAAGCGCCTTTTCGGGAACAGTAAATGGCTTGAGGATATGGCGAGCGCCACATCATACTCGCCTGGTTTTTGATCTCACTGAAGCGGCAGATCATAAGGTTTTTCTTTTAACCAACCCCGATCGATTGGT
>JALQUJ010000100.1 GCA_023263825.1 Porticoccus sp. | reverse complement strand
GGCTAAATCACAAATTAGAGGTATTGCAGATATTCAATTGGCACTGTTGAAAAAACGATTAGCAGAAGCCGATTTGAGTATGGCTTTATCAGAAGCGGTGATGGATAAAATTTGTGAAGCGGGTTTTGATCCAGTCTATGGAGCAAGGCCTCTTAAGCGGGCAATTCAGCAGTTATTGGAAAACCCACTGGCTCAACAAATGTTGGGAGCCAAGTTTGCTCCAGGTGATACTATTGATGTTGATTTGGACGGTGATCAGGTGGCTTTTTCTAAAGGCTAACTTTTATAGGGTTAGCCTTCAAAGAACAACACTAACCCACTTTAATTTATTGATGGAGTTGCATGGTTTTTAGGCTTTGACTTGGTAAAATCGAAATATCCAACATAGTAGACTTAATAATTAACAAGTACTAAATATGAACAGTGCCAATGACGAAAAGTATAAAGAACTGCTAGATAGTCTTTTAAACGATCCAAAAAATACAGCGATAGAAAAGCACCCTGATTTACGTGCGGCCTACAAATCAATGGAAGTCTACGAACATTATTTTTTGGCTGGTGGTGATTGGGATGACGTGGGTGCTGTCGAGTTTAAAAAGAAAATGGCTGAGAAAATTATTAAAGAGCTTGTGGATAAAGAGTGATGCTTCTGGGCTTGAGTACGAAGAATCACTATGAGATTAGTGATGGTAAAAAAAGGGGAGATTGTTAACTCCCCCCTTTAATAGACTCTATTTTAGATAAATAAAGTTTAAATATTTATATGGCTATTAATTACAGTTTTACGAACTTCTTCTTTAGACCTTTTCATCCAGTCGGCATGTTCGTCTTGGCCTAAATAGCGAACTTCACCTGTCTCTTCATCATTAATTCTCATTCTTGGATGGCTTGTCAGGTTGGCCAAATTTTTCTTGGCATTTTCACAGTTCTTACGCGCTAAAGCGTTGTCTTCTGCTGCTACCTCTGCAGATTTCTTAAATTCGGACTCAGCTGTAGATTGTTCTTTTGCTTTTCCTTCGGTTTTCTCTTCGGTAATTGGGTTTTCACTTTTTTCAGCCACCGGTCCAGAGGTAGGTGGTGCTTTGATGTTAACTGTTTCTGCAGGTTGTTCAGCTGGTGGGGTTGCTGAGTAGTGCCAAGTTCCAGCATCGTCCTGCCAGCGGAATATTTTTTCTGCATTAGCAGAAATACCAAAGGTTAGTAGTGTTAGCATTGAAAGAGCCAAAAGTAACGCTTGCTTCATGTCTGTGAACCCATAATTACAGTGCATAGTTGTTACCATCATAGCGGATTTATTATGCAGATGTTGAGCATTGGCTAGCAAAAATACAGCCTGAGCTAGTAGGATGATAGCCTAGAAGGGGGTGTTTTTTGTGGTAATGGTTGGATTTTGCAAGAAAATCTATCTTTTGACATCTTACCTAAAGGGCTGACGACTTGACTAAATGTCATGAAGGCCCTATAGTTTGGGGCTTCTGCGAGTATGTTTCGAGCTACTCGCGCGCTGGTATCTAACCGGCTCGCCAAGTGAACGTAAACAGCGTTTGCTGGGCATCCAGAACAGGCTTGTCTACCCATAGGCCTGAAGCACCGACCACCATAAATCGGTTGCTTATTGCATTTGCAGACCTGTGATGTCACAGCGGTGTGGTTTAGTCCTTTTGGTGGGCTTATACCCTTTTTTAGGGTATTGCTTATGGATAGTGCCAGTGTTGTGGTGTTTTAATTTTTGAGGGTTTGTACAGTGGAATTACTGTCTGGCGGTGAAATCGTCGTTCGTGCACTTAAGGATGCAGGTGTGAAGTACCTATGGGGCTATCCTGGTGGTGCGGCGCTGCATATCTATGATGCGTTGTTTCAACAATCGGATGTTCAACACATTCTTGTTCGTCATGAGCAGGCTGCAACCCATGCAGCGGATGGTCACGCTCGCTCCACGGGAGAAGTCGGTGCTGTATTAGTAACTTCTGGCCCCGGTGCGACGAATGCAATTACTGGTATAGCAACTGCCTATATGGATTCTATCCCAATGGTCGTTATCTCTGGTCAGGTTCCCCGTGAAAAAATTGGTGATGATGCCTTCCAGGAAACAGATATGGTGGGTATTTCACGTCCCATTGTTAAACACAGTTTTCTGGTAAAAGATGCCACCGAAATTGCAGCAACCATTGCCAAAGCATTTTTTATTGCAGGTTCAGGTCGCCCTGGTCCTGTGGTTGTTGATATACCTAAGGATGTTACGGCGCCGAATCATCGAGTGCCTTATGAATACCCTGAAAAAATCAAAATTCGCTCTTATCAGCCGACGGTAAAAGGGCATGCTGGACAAATAAAAAGAGCAGTTAAGACACTACTAGGAGCCAAACGCCCCGTTATTTACAGTGGCGGCGGTGTAGTTTTGGGTGATGCATCTTCCCAGCTGATAGAGCTTGCCAAAAGTTTGAATGCTCCCGTGACCAACACCTTAATGGGACTGGGAGCCTATCCTGGCACAGATGATCAGTTTATTGGCATGCTGGGCATGCACGGTACATTTGAAGCTAATACCGCCATGCACCATGCCGATGTAATTTTGGCCGTTGGCGCACGTTTTGATGATCGGGTGACGAACACTACGGACAAATTTTGCCCATCTGCAAAAATCATTCATGTTGATATAGATCCCACGTCTATTTCTAAAACGATAGCGGCCGATATTCCCATTGTTGGTCCTTGTGACAGGGTGTTGCAGGAATTGATTGATCAGCTTGATAGTAGTGATGACTCACAGGATGAAACTGCGATTGCTGAATGGTGGGTGCAGATTAATGAATGGCGTGACCGTCATGGTATTTACACCAAGCCACGCCATGATGCGAGCGAAGGAAATATCATTAAGCCTCAGGATGTGATTCGGTCATTGTTTAATGTCACGGGTGGTGATGCGTTTGTTACCTCGGATGTAGGCCAGCACCAGATGTTTGCTGCGCAATACTACTTATTTAACAAGCCACGCCGTTGGATCAACTCCGGTGGTTTGGGAACCATGGGTTTTGGTTTGCCAGCAGCCATGGGTGTGCAATTGGCAAATCCTGGTGCTGATGTAGCCTGTGTGACGGGGGAAGGTAGTATCCAAATGTGTATTCAGGAGCTGTCTACCTGTACCCAATACGGTTTGCCGGTAAAAATTATTAACTTGAACAACCAGGCCTTGGGTATGGTTCGCCAGTGGCAGGACATGCAATACAGCAGTCGTTATTCTTCAAGTATTTATGAAGATTCACTACCGGATTTTGTAAAACTAGCAGAATCCTATGGTCATGTAGGTATAAAAGTGACTCATTTTGATGAATTGGAAGAAAAAATGGCTGAGTGTTTTAGCCTGAAGGATCGAGTTGTATTTATGGATATTTGTGTGGACCGCTCAGAGCACGTTTATCCCATGCATGTTGCCCCTAACGGCTCCATGCGGGATATGTGGTTGAGTAAAACGGAGCGCACCTGATGAGAAGGATAATTTCAGTATTATTGGAAAATGAACCGGGCTCTCTTTCTCGGGTGGTAGGTCTGTTCTCCCAGCGTGGATATAACATCGATACTTTGACTGTTGCTCCTACAGAGGATCAGACGTTATCCCGTTTGACGTTGACGACCCATGGTAATGATCAGGTCATAGAGCAAATTACTAAGAACCTGAACAAACTGATTGATGTAGTCAAAGTGGTCGATTTAACAGAAGGCCCGCACATCGAACGCGAATTGATGTTGCTTAAGGTAAAAGCCAATGATTCACAGCGTGCAGAGATTAAACGCTGCGTTGATATTTTCCGTGGCCAGATTGTTGATGTGAATATGCATGCTTATACAGTACAGATTGTAGGCAATAGTGATAAACTCGACGCTTTTATCCAGGCCATTGGTGATGCGGATATCCTCGAGCTGGTTAGAACCGGTGTTTCTGGTTTGGCTCGGGGCGAAAAATCTTTGCGTTTATAAGTACAAAGAATGTACAAGTAATATGAACGCAAACAATTTATTTTTTTATTAATTGGTAATTCTTAGGATCCTGGCATTAAGAGTTACCTGTTCATTCATTGATTTTAGATTTAAAAATATAGGTGAAAACATGCAAGTTTATTATGACAAAGACTGTGACCTTTCCATTATTCAGGGCAAGAAGGTTTCAATTATTGGTTATGGTTCCCAGGGACACGCCCATGCGCTGAATTTGAAAGACTCTGGTGTGGATGTAACGGTCGGCTTGCGTGAAGGTTCTGCTTCTGCGGCTAAAGCTGAAGCCGCTGGCTTGGCAGTTAAAAATGTTCCAGAAGCTGTTGCTGGTGCAGACCTTGTAATGATTCTGACACCTGATGAGTTCCAATCTCAATTGTACAAAAATGAAATTGAGCCGAACATCAAGCAGGGTTGTACCTTAGCCTTTGCCCACGGTTTTGCCATTCACTACAATCAGGTTGTACCCCGTGCTGATTTGGATGTGATCATGATTGCACCTAAAGCACCAGGTCATACCGTTCGTAGCGAATTTACCAAAGGTGGCGGTATTCCTGATTTGGTTGCTATCTTCCAGGATGCTTCTGGTAACGCTAAAAATGTAGCATTGTCCTATGCCAGCGGTGTAGGCGGCGGTCGTACCGGCATTATCGAAACCACCTTCAAAGATGAAACTGAAACGGACTTGTTTGGTGAGCAAGCGGTACTTTGTGGCGGAACTGTTGAACTGGTTAAAGCAGGCTTTGAAACATTGGTTGAAGCTGGCTATGCACCTGAAATGGCCTACTTCGAATGCCTGCATGAGCTGAAGCTCATCGTTGATTTGATGTACGAAGGTGGCATTGCCAACATGAACTACTCAATCTCTAACAATGCTGAGTATGGTGAGTATGTGACTGGCCCTGAGATTATTAATGACGAGTCTCGTGCTGCGATGCGCAATGCGCTAAAACGCATTCAAAATGGCGAGTATGCAAAAATGTTCGTGACAGAAGGTGCCATGAATTATCCTTCTATGACGGCCTACCGTCGCAACAATGCAGCCCACCCCATTGAGCAGACTGGTGCAAAGTTGCGTTCTATGATGCCTTGGATTACAGCGAATCAGCTGGTAGACAAAGAGAAAAACTAAACGGGTCTTCCATGATCGCATTTATTGATTAAAATAAGTGCTTGAAAAACCGCGCTACGGCGCGGTTTTTTTGTCTTACCCTTTAGTGTTTAATAGCCAGCTTTAGTAAAAGTAGTACGAACAGCCTTAAGTATAGAGATCGAGAATCCAATATGGTTGATGCCGATAATAATAATGATTCAAAGCCAGAAGCAGATATAAATGGGGATGATCCTAATATTTCTCGTGAATCGGCAGGCCAAGCTGAAGAGCATGATCACTTATTACATGAGAAAACACCGCATAGAGGAATTTACCTTCTGCCAAATTTATTTACCACAGGGGCCATGTTCGCTGGGTTTTACGCAATTTTAGCGGGTATGGATGGTAAGTTTGAGGCTGCAGCTATCGCCATTTTTGTGGCCATGATTTTTGATGGGCTTGATGGAACTGTGGCTCGAATGACACACACATCCAGTGAGTTTGGTGTTCAATACGATAGTTTGTCGGATATGGTTTCCTTTGGTGTTGCGCCAGCGGTTGTGGCATTTAGTTGGATACTCAATGAGGTTGGTCGTATTGGTTGGGCTGCAGCATTTATTTATGCTTCCTGTGCTGCATTGAGGTTAGCAAGGTTTAACACACAGGTTGATATTGTTGATAAACGTTATTTTATTGGCCTGGCCAGCCCTACTGCTGCTGCATTGGTGGCTGGAATGGTTTGGAGTGGTTTAGAAATTGAATACACGACAGAATTTGCATTGATTGCTGCAGTGATCACAGCATTTTCGGGTTTGATGATGGTATCTGGTTTTCGTTATCACAGCCTTAAGAGTGTGGACTTGAAAGGCAGGGTTCCTTTCGTGGTCATTTTTTCTGTGGTCATGGCATTGATTATTGTGACGATTGACCCCCCCAGAATTCTATTTTTTCTGGCATTAGCTTATGTATTGTCGGCACCTTTGGTATGGGGATGGCGAAAAGTCAGGCCTGCATAGGCGGTGTTGTAGGCTTTTAATAGGGGCTGTTATAGAAGGATGCTGTTATGCAAGGCTTATGGTAGTACTTGGCAAAACCGGTAAAACCTGTTTGAATAACAGCGTTGAGTTTGACGGCTAACACTTTTAATGACGAACAAAGTACCTATGTATACATTTTTTATGCACAAGGCTTCCGCACAACAGGTGATTTCATCTCGTTGTGGTTATACTCGTCTGCTACTTCTGCCCTGAGGGGCATCTATTCTTTTTCAATACATATAGTCTTTTTTAATTAGTTATTCTTGTTTGCAAATCTTTCCCGTCACAGGGAGAATTCGCGTAACTATTATTGTCCGGTCTTTGTTTTGCCCATTATCAGGAAAACAAAAAGCGAGATGAAAAAGCCGATGGCATACATCAACCTCGGTTCAGTTTGG
>JALQUJ010000051.1 GCA_023263825.1 Porticoccus sp. | reverse complement strand
CCCAATGCTGTTCTATTATTTGGATCCATAGATAGGGCCTTGTCTAAAACGACTCCAGGCTCACCTTCAAACTTATTATCAGCGACGAAGTAAAGCACCTGTGCATATTCAGCCATAAGCTCTGCGTTATCTGGGCTCCATTTTAGCGCCTGCTCATAGGAGTTTTTGGCCGATTGAAAGTTATTGTGTTCCATTTGCAAGCGGGCAAGTGTTACCCAATAAAATACATCACCAGGCTTACTTTCCAGTCGGTGAGAAATTTTTCTCTGAATTTGTCGGCCTATTGAGACATAGTCTTCGGCACTACTAATAGATGCACTGGAATGGCGTTGTAATAGCTCGGCGATATCAACGTCATCACTGGCGCCCAGCATCTGATACAAACTAAAGGCGAGTAGAGGTACCAAAAGCAAGCCAACCATAATCAGCCATGCACCTCGATCCGGCCTACTCTTTTTGACCACATCAACTGCTGAACCAGAAGGACTTGTCGATGGAGTACTGTCTTCCATCGACTTCTCTTCAATCAATTCTGAGGCATCCACCAGTAATAACCGCTTCTGCTCAGCGACCAATTCAGTATATTGTGAATCATCAATATCGCCATCGAACAACTGCCGCTCAAGATCAGCTAACTGCTCTTTAAACAACACAACATTTGCACGCTGAACCACACCATCTGCACCATAGACCTCATCAGAAATAGGCTTGGGTGCGGTTCTTATTAGAGGGTAAATAACAAAGGAGACGGCTAAAAGTGTTAATAGCGCCAGTACTAACCACATCAGCTTTCCCCCTTATCATCCACTATTTCAGAGCTAGGCATTTCTGAATTCTTGGTGTTTTTAATATTACTGCTTTCACCCAATAGCTGATTAAGCTGTTCTTGCTCATTACCCACTAAAGTAGATGAAATATCGGGAGCAATTGTCTGTCGGCGCCGAATAACGATAATAACAACGATGCCAATTAATAATAGAAAACCGGGGGCTAACCAAAGTACTAGGGTGGTTGTTTTTATTGGTGGACGATACATCACAAACTCACCATAACGAACCACCAGAAAATCAATAATTTCCTGGTCGCTTTGCCCCTCTTCCAACATCCGGAAAATTTCTTCTCTCAAATCTGAAGCAATAGGCGAATTTGAGTCTGCAAGGTTTTGATTTTGGCATTTAGGGCAGCGCAGTTCATTAACCAATACTTTAAAGCGATCACGCAGTTGGTCAGAGGAAAACTCTTTTACCTCTACCGCGGACAATGCATAACAACTGACAACCATCAGTAGAAGAAATACTGTGTGATTTCTTAGCTGCTTCAACACCGACTCCTGAATAATTTTTTTAGAAGGAAGGAGACAAAATTGCCTTGCTCATGACTAAATAGTTAAGGCCCAAGCAATCATTCGCCAAGTGCTTCATTTGCCGCCCGAAATGCTTCCTGTAACGCTGGAGCACCTATATAGGGTGCTGTGTGCAGTAATACCTCACGAATTTCTTCCGGTGTGCAGCCATTACGAATAGCGCCACGCACGTGCCCTTTGAGCTCCGTTGGTGCCTTAAGCGCCGCCAACGCTGAAATGGTAATAATACTGCGGGTCTTGAGTGGTAACGTGTCTCTAGCCCACACTGATCCCCAGCAATTTTCATTAATATAATCCTGCACAGGTTGAGTAAAATCTGTCACTGCGTCCATTGCTCTATCGACAAACTCATCGCCCATCACCTTGCGACGAACACCCATACCACGTTGATAATCTTCTTCTGCCATTTTCTTACCCTTTATAGAAAATTCTGTTTAAACAGTACTTATTAATTATTTGATTGAACTGCTGTCCATACCGGTAGTAGGTGTTTTTTCCATACCCTGTCATCCACCACCCCTACATGCTTGTATCGAATAGTTCCTGAGCTATCAATCACATAGGTTTCAGGTGCACCAAATACACCGAGGTCAAGCCCCATACGACCAGAGGAATCCACAATGCTCAACACAAACGGATTACCCTTTTCAGACAACCACTTATTGGCCTCAACAATATCGTCTTTGTAATTTAAACCGATAATCCTTATACCTTGTTCAAAAAGGTAGTTTAAATACGCATGTTCTACACGGCAGGAAATACACCAGGTCGCCCAAACATTAAGCAAAGCTGGCTGCCCCTGAAAAACACTCTGAGTTACTACCGATTCTTTATCACCTAGTACAGGTAATGAAAACTCTGGTACCGGCCTATCAATCAATGCTGAAGGCATAGCGTTAGGATCACGGTCAAGCCCATTCAACAGGAACACCGCTAAAATAATAAAAATAAACAGTGGTATAAATAACTTTAGTCTTTGCATATTTATTTTGCCTTATGCCGTTATGAGGCAAGGCTTCTCACATTACCTACCGGTACTGAGCAGAAACTTTATAACGCCGGTATCGCTTGTCTAACACAGCCAACAACCCGCCGACTGCAATCAATAACCCACCCAGCCAGATCCAACGAACAAACGGTTTGACATAGACGCGAATAGCCCATGCATCACCCGTCAGCGGTTCACCCAAGGCAACGTATAAATCTCGCATCAACCGACCATCAATGGCAGCTTCTGTCATAGTCTGTCCACTGGCAACATAACGTCGTTTTTCCGGGGTTAGATCATTGATATAACGATCATTCTTAGTCACAACAATCAATGCTTGGTCTGCAAGATAATTAGGCCCCTGAACCACCTTCATCCCCCTGAACTCAAACTGATAACCAGCAACTTGAGCTATATTCCCCGGCTCCATTCGGATATCACGCTGTACGCTATAAATGCTGGTCATACCGGCACCAACAATACATGCAGCAATACCTAAATGGGCAATAATCATTCCGTAATAACTGCCTTTAAGCCTAGCCAAACCTGACAATAGTGATCGTGAATGCCTAGCTTTCTGCCATAGATCTATCAGGGTGACAGCAAAGACCCACACAGCAACTGCCAATGTCACTGTAGCCATTATCTCGTAATCTTCACCATAAAATATTGGAAGTATTGCCCCTAGAACTAAAGCCAGCACTATTGGAATATTAAAATAACGCTTTAAATTACTTGTCAAGTTCCGCTTCCAACGGAGTACAGACCCTACTGCCATCAAAACTGCCAGGAGCAACATCAAAGGGATAAAAAACAAATTAAAGTATGGGGGGCCTACAGAGATTTTCCCCCAATCCATAACATCCGCTATAAGTGGGTACAGCGTACCCAGCAAAATAATCACCATAATGCTGGCTAACAGGATGTTATTGATCAGTATGAACATTTCTCTGGACATACCAGCAAAATGCGAAACTGCTTTATGAGAGACACCTTTAATTGTTGGACCCTTGAGGGCATAGAGCGTTAATGAACCGCCAATGACCACGGCTAAAAAGCCCAGGATAAAGACACCTCTTGTTGGGTCAGCAGCAAATGCATGAACTGATGTCAGCACACCGGAACGAACCAAAAAAGTACCCAGAAGGCTTAGGGAAAAAGCAAAAATTGCCAGCAGTAGTGTCCAACTTCTAAACACACCACGCTTTTCTGTCACAGCCAAGGCATGGACCAATGCTGTACCTACCAACCAGGGCATAAATGAGGCGTTTTCAACCGGATCCCAAAACCACCAACCACCCCAACCCAGCTCGTAGTA
>JALQUJ010000159.1 GCA_023263825.1 Porticoccus sp. | reverse complement strand
GTAGATACACGTGTTGATCAATTGTTTAGTTTTAGGGAAAGACGATCTTTCCCTGAGCTCTCTGTAAGTGGAGTCGATGCCATTGAAAGGGCGCTCTCCGATGATTTTGATGGCGATAGAGTGTTTGCCCTCATGGTTGGTTTGACGACAATGATTAGGCAGTCTTATAACGATCAATCTGAATTTTTTATTTATAGTGAACTGGATGGTCAGCAGCTTTATTACAGTGCCCGCAATTTAGAAATTGCCCTGTGGCGAGTGTCGACTTATAGGGATGAGCGGGGTGCACCGTTTCTTCTGACAAACAGCATGAATGGCAAGGTGCATAACCTGAGCTATGAGCGGTTATTTGGAAAAATGATTGCTTTACAGGACATACTCGCAAAAATCATTGCAGATAAAAACCAGCGCTTTATAAAAACCGTGGCACAAAATGTTGCGACCATGGCATTTTTTCCCATTTAAAATTTAAGCTTTCTTCTGGTGTGTTGATACTATTTTGTTAGCCCTTGATAGATCCATTCCTTCACAGTGTTCTAAATAGTGTTCCAAAATTAACAATATTCACCAGCTTTATGCGCACCAAAGCATGTTCACACCTAAAGTACTGTTGCCCTCGATAGGCTGAAACCGGATAATACCTGCCCTTAAAAGAATCGTACTGTAGGTGTCTTATTTACCTGTGGTTCGTTGCTTGTTTTACATAAGGTTTATTTTGCGCAAGCGATTTTTTACAAAAGCATTCTTGTTTTACACAAGTATTCTTTTTTACATAAGCATCTATGTATGAGGTTTATCACGTGACAGAAACCAATCGTCCCATACCCGCCGATTTTTTTGCAGACTGGAAAGAGCGCGAAGCGCTATCTGAAGCAATGATTCCATTGATAGGTCGGCTTTACCGTGAGAATAACGTTTCTCTCTATATGTACGGCAAAAGTATGGTCAATCGCTCTGTGATTGAACTGATGAAAGCTCACCGTTTTGTTCGCCAGATCGAGCAAAATGAATTGTCAGAGTTTGAAACATTTCCTCTGATTAAAGCGTTATCCGAAATGAATCTTGGGCCTGCACATATTGATATTGGCAAGCTCACAGTGAGTTATCAGGAGTCAGGTAATGGTGAAGATATCACTGAATTCCTGCAACGCGAAATCGGTGATGACATAGGTATCACACGCAAACCTCTGCCTGAGCCTCAAGATGTTGTGCTTTATGGCTTTGGTCGTATTGGCCGTTTGCTTGCTCGCTTGTTAATTGAAAAAACGGGTGGTGGTGACATGCTACGCTTGCGTGCCATCGTTGTTCGCAAGGGCAAGAGCGATGATGATCTGGCCAAGCGTGCCAGCTTGCTGCGTCGTGATTCTGTGCATGGTGCGTTTGACGGCACTATTCGTGTTCTGGAAGATGAAAATATTCTGGTTTGTAATGGCAATCCTATCCAAGTGATTTATGCTAATTCACCCTCTGAAGTTGACTATACTAAGTACGGTATTAATAACGCGATAGTAGTGGATAACACTGGTGTTTGGCGTGATGAAGCTGGCCTGGGGCAGCACGTGGAATGCCCAGGTGCCAGCAAAGTCATTCTGACTGCACCAGGTAAGGGCAATATTCCAAATATTGTTTATGGCATTAATCACGACGAAATTACACCGGATTCGAGCATTATTTCTGCTGCATCTTGTACAACCAATGCAATCGTTCCTGTACTGAAAGCCCTTAATGATGAATATGGCATTGATAAGGGCCATGTAGAAACGGTTCACTCTTACACCAATGACCAAAACCTCATTGATAACTATCACAAAGGTTCACGTCGTGGTCGCAGTGCAGCCTTAAATATGGTGTTGACTGAAACAGGTGCGGCAAAAGCTGTGGCGAAAGCATTGCCTGAGTTGGAAGGAAAGCTTACCGGTAACGCTATTCGAGTACCTACACCCAATGTTTCCATGGCTATTTTGAATTTACAGCTGGATCGTGAGACTGATCTTGAAGCGCTAAATGAGTACATGAGAAAGACGGCATTGTATTCCAGTTTGCAACAGCAAATTGACTATACGATTTCTTCCGAAGCGGTATCGACAGACTTTGTCGGTTCGCGCCATGCCTGTATTTTTGATTCGGAAGCGACCATTGTCAGTGGTGACAGTGTTGTTCTCTACTGTTGGTATGACAATGAATTTGGGTATAGCTGCCAGGTCGTTCGCTGCCTAGAAGAATTGGTCGGTGTTTCCTGGCCAATGTATCCAAAGTAAAAGGTATCCAAAATAAAGTGTATCCAAAAGTTGATATTTGATTTTATATATTTAAATAAAGCTCCCGAATAGCGGAGCTCTTTATCAGGATTTGTTTGATTCTAGTCAAAAAGAGCGGTATCAATAGAAAACTACCTCTCTAGGTGTACTGGTAATAACAAGGCCCGACCTTTATAATCGCGCCGGTTTGAATCCTGACAAATGTATTAACCGATGAATTTATAACAAGTCGGTACAAATGTTGGGTGTTAGCAGCTGAATATCAGATGTTAATAGTAGTAAAGAGAGAAGTAGAAAATTTTGCATTGCAGTCGTTTGTGTTGCCTGTGATGTTGGGGGGCTCTTCAAGAGCAATAATCAACTAAACTGCGTCAGTAGGTGCAACCTATGATTAAGATCCGTCGCGGATTGGACTTACCTGTTTCGGGATCACCCGAGCAAGTTATTCACGATGGGCCCGACGTGAACTCTGTTGCCGTTATCGGCTTTGACTATGTTGGCATGAAACCAACAATGGCTGTCAAAGAGGGTGATAGAGTTAAACTGGGCCAGTTACTGTTTTCAGATAAGAAGACAGAGGGGGTGCGTTATACCGCGCCGGCTTCTGGTGTGATTTCTGCCATCAACCGCGGTGAGCGCCGTGTACTTCAGTCCATAGTGATTGATGTTGAAGGTGATGATCAGGAAACGTTTGCACAATACAGTGCTGCGGATCTGGCCGGTCTGGATCGCGCTGCAGTTGTCGATAATTTGGTGAATTCAGGCCTTTGGACATCTTTGCGAACTCGTCCTTATTCAAAAGTGCCAGCACCTGCTTCAGATGCTCCCAGCTCTATTTTCGTTACGGCGATTGATACCAACCCACTGGTTGCCGACCCAGCATTGATTATTGCTGAGCGTGAAGAAGATTTTGCCAATGGTTTGAAGGTGCTTGGTCGTTTAACCGAAGGTGCTGTTCACCTTTGCTCAGCCAGTGATGCTGACGTGAAAGGCGGTGATATCGACGGTGTTCAGTTCCACCAATTCTCTGGTCCACATCCAGCTGGTCTAGTAGGAACCCATATCCATTTTATTGATCCAGTCAGTGACCATAAAACAGTTTGGTATCTGGGTTATCAGGATGTATTAGCTATCGGTGCATTGTTTACCACGGGTAGCATTGATACTCGCCGTGTTATTGCGCTTGCAGGTCCTCAGGTTGAAAAGCCTCGTTTGCTTCGTACCCGGTTGGGTGCCAGCCTGGCTGAATTAACCGCCGGTGAATTGAAGGCCGGTGAAAACAGAGTGATCTCTGGTTCAGTACTTTCTGGTCGCAACTCATCCGCTGATATGGGCGATGGTGCATTCTCTTATCTTGGCCGTTACCACAATCAGGTAACGGTAATTCTTGAAGGTCGTCAGAGAGAATTTTTCCGCTACATGTCATTGGGCACCGATCGCCATTCAGCCATGCCTATTTACCTTTCTGCATTGAGCAAAGGTAAAGAAGTCAACTTTACAACCAATACTAACGGTAGTGAGCGTGCCATGGTGCCATTAGGTAACTATGAGAAGGTGATGCCTCTAGATGTATTGCCGACACAGCTGCTGAGAGCGTTGATCGTAGGCGATACTGAAACAGCACAAAAACTGGGCTGTCTTGAACTTGATGAAGAAGATCTGGCGTTGTGTAACTATGTGTGTATTGGTAAGTACGAATACGGCCCCATTCTTCGGAATAACCTGTCCCGTATTGAGAAGGAGGGTTGATAGTGAGGGTATTGCGTAACTATCTGGATAAAATTGAGCCGCATTTTGAGAAGGGCGGCAAGTGGGAAAAGTGGTTTGCTTTGTATGAAGCAGCAGATACCATTTTTTATTCTCCTGGCAGTGTCACCAAAAATGGATCACACATCCGCGACGGTATTGACCTGAAACGCGTGATGATCACCGTTTGGTTGGCGGCATTCCCTGCCATGTTCTACGGCATGTACAATCTTGGTTTCCAGGCTAACACAATCATGGCGGCTACTGGTGCAACTTCTGTTGAAGGTTGGCACGGTGTACTGATTTCCATGTTTGCCGGGCATGACCCATCAAGTATTTGGGATTGCATGATGTACGGTGCGGTTTATTTTGTACCCATCTACATGGTCACTTTTATCGTGGGTGGTTTCTGGGAAGTGTTGTTTGCCATGGTTCGTGGCCATGAAGTGAATGAAGGCTTCTTTGTAACCTCTATACTGTTTGCATTGATTTGCCCACCGGACATGCCATTGTGGCAAGTAGCTCTGGGTATTAGTTTTGGTGTGGTGATTGGCAAGGAAGTATTCGGTGGTACTGGTAAGAACTTCCTTAACCCAGCACTGACAGGCCGTGCATTCCTATTCTTTGCTTATCCGGCAGAAATGTCAGGTGATGCAGTATGGACAGCCGTTGATGGCTACACTGGTGCGACAGCACTTTCTATTGCAGCTACCCAAGGTGTTGAAGTATTGCAGCAGCAACTAACCTGGGTGGATGCCTTCTTTGGTAATATGCAGGGTTCCATTGGTGAAACATCGACATTGGCTATCTTCATCGGTGGTGCCTTACTGCTTCTGAACAAGATTGCCTCCTGGCGAATCATTGTCGGTGTGATGATTGGTATGGTTGCACTGTCATCACTGTTTAACTTTATCGGTTCTGACACTAATGAGATGTTTAATGTGCCTTGGTATTGGCACCTGGTAACAGGTGGTTTTGCCTTTGGTATGATCTTTATGGCGACTGATCCCGTATCAGCCTCTATGACGGACACCGGCAAACTCTGGTACGGTGCTCTTATTGGCGTGATGGTCGTGCTGATTCGTGTGGTTAACCCTGCGTTTCCAGAGGGCATGATGTTGGCCATCCTATTTGCCAACCTGTTTGCACCATTGATCGATCACTTCGTGGTTGAAGCTAATATCAAACGGAGGGTTGCACGTGGCTAGTAACGACTCTACTTCAAAAACCATTATTGTTGCGCTGGCACTTTGTATTGTTTGTTCAGTATTTGTTTCTTCAGCAGCGGTAATGCTTCGTCCGGCTCAGCAGGCAAATAAAGATCTGGATCGTAAAACTAATATCCTTGCAGCAGCAGGCATGTTGAAAGACGATCAGAGTATTGAAGAACAGTTTGCCAGCATTAAAACCCGCGCTGTAGATATGTCCACGGGCAAATTTACTGATGCGGTGGATTTGGCGACTTACGATCAACGCAAAGCCTCTAAAGACCCAGCAATGTCTGATGAGTTGGGTGATGCTGATTTGGCTAAAATTGGTCGCCGTGCAAAATACTCCGTTGTTTATGTGGTTGAAAATGACAGCGGTATAGACAAAATTATTCTGCCGATTAAAGGTTATGGTTTATGGTCAACACTCTATGGCTTTGTTGCCCTGGAACCTGACTTGAACACCGTAGCGGGTCTTGGTTTCTATGAGCATGCTGAAACACCGGGACTGGGTGGTGAGGTTGACAATCCTAACTGGAAAGCCAAGTGGATCGGAAAAAAAAGCTACGATGCTGAAAATAAGCAGGCTTTAACCGTGATAAAAGGCTCTGTAGATAGCAGTCGACCAGAAGCGATACATCAAATTGATGGCTTGTCTGGTGCTACGTTGACCGGTAAGGGTGTAGATAACCTGATTAAATTCTGGATGGGCAAAGACGGTTTTGCTCCATTCCTGGCTAACTTGCGTGCAGGGGAGGCTTGATTATGAGTACTACAAAAGATGTATTGTTTAAGCCGGTCTTTGACAACAACCCGATTGCGTTACAGATTCTCGGAATCTGTTCTGCTCTAGCGGTTACCTCAAGTCTTCAGGTTTCTTTCGTTATGTGTTTGGCACTGACAGCAGTTTGTGCCTTCTCTAACTTGTTTGTGTCGCTGATTCGGGCCCATATCCCAGGCAGTATCCGAATTATTGTGCAGATGACCATTATTGCTTCATTGGTAATTGTGGTAGATCAGGTTTTGAAAGCGGTGGCCTACGATATCAGTAAGCAGCTCTCAGTATTTGTTGGCTTGATTATTACCAACTGTATTGTGATGGGCCGCGCTGAAGCCTTCGCCATGAAAAACCCACCTGTACCCAGCTTTATCGATGGTCTCGGTAATGGCCTTGGCTACAGTGTTGTGCTGTTGGTGCTTGCCTTTATCCGTGAGCTATTCGGTGCGGGTAAACTGTTTGGTTTTGAAATCTTTACTGTGGTGAATAACGGCGGTTGGTATGTTCCTAATGGTCTATTATTGCTGCCGCCTAGTGCGTTTTTCCTGATCGGCTTATTCATCTGGGCACTGCGTGCCTGGAAGAAAGATCAAGCAGAAGCGCCAGACTTTAAGATTGCGCCTAATTCATCTGAAGGGGAGACTGCATAATGGAACATTATTTAAGTCTTTTTGTTCGCTCTATTTTCATTGAAAATATGGCGCTGTCTTTCTTCTTGGGAATGTGTACATTTCTGGCGATCTCCAAGAAAATTCAGGCGGCTCTCGGTCTGGGTATTGCCGTAGTTGTTGTATTGGTTATTACCGTCCCGGCTAACAACCTGATCTATACCTACCTGCTTGCTGAAGGTGCGTTAACC
>JALQUJ010000134.1 GCA_023263825.1 Porticoccus sp. | reverse complement strand
CCAATTCCTTGTGGTTCTCATCAACAAAGTAACTGTGTACAAAATAGAAACGACTATCTTGCTCTATACCCTGCCACATGGCGTGATCAACGGTTTGATGAACACGGTTCCAACCCATATGAGGCACTTTTAACTTCTCGCCGCTGGCATCGTGTACATCACGACCAAAGAATCGTACCTGCCCGGGTAAAATATCCAGGCAATCAACGCCGTTATTTTCTTCGCTGTGTTCAAGCAATGCCTGCATACCGACACAAATACCCAACACAGGCTTCTCTTCAATGGCTTTCGCGACTAACCTGTCAAAACCCAAACGGCGGATTTCAGCCATACAATCACGAATAGCCCCCACCCCAGGGAAAACTACTCGATCAGCTTCCTCAACCTCTTCGGCATCAGCAGTAACAATAACTTCCGCCTTAGGAGCAATATGCTCCAAAGCTTTGGAAACGGAATGAAGGTTGCCCATGCCATAGTCCAGCACGGCAATACGTGTACGAAAATCTGTCATAGAAAAATCAGTTTATTTAGGTAAAAAGTATTCAAGCCATAGCTGTTATTAAATTATTAATAGCAGCTACAGCGCCCCCTTAGTTGAAGGCATCACACCCGCCATTCTAGGGTCCAGCTCAATAGCCATACGTACAGCACGGCCAAAGGCCTTGAAAATTGTTTCAATCTGGTGGTGAGTGTTATCCCCACGCAAATTATCAATGTGTAATGAAACACCCGCGTGGTTAACAAATCCCTGGAAAAACTCATAGGCAAGGTCCACATCGAAATCACCCACTCTCGCACGGGTAAAATCAACAAACATCTCTAAACCTGGGCGGCCAGAAAAGTCCACGACAACGCGAGATAGAGCTTCGTCTAAAGGAACATAGGCATGGCCATAACGACGAATACCTTTTTTATCACCCAACGCCTGCAGAAAGGCCTGCCCAAGGGTAATACCGATATCTTCAACCGTGTGGTGGTCATCAATTTCTGTATCGCCATTGGCTTGCACAGAAAGATCAATCAGGCCATGACGGGCAATTTGGTCCAACATGTGATCAAGAAAGGGAACTCCCGTCTCAAAGTTAGACTGCCCGGTACCATCGAGGTTTACCTCAACAGTAATCTGGGTCTCCAAGGTGTCGCGACTTACTTTTGCCTTACGCTCCGCCATGCGGCTCTCCACTTTTTACCTTTCACTGCCTACTTAACTTTTTATTTATCCGCTTGTTTTCTATCTATGACCAACTTTCTATTTATAACGCCAGCCATACATCTGCGCGTATTATAGAGTGCCCATCGCCCCCCTTCCATAACAACTACAAAGTGATTAGACTTATGGGCCATTTTTTTGGCAACTCTTGCGCATTATTCGTCAACGTTGCTCATAAACAATAACACTGGTGCCTTAATTAAAGAACTCATGATGGATTCTCGTAGCGAACATATCAGCAAATTCAACATGCGGCACTTGCTGCTTGTCTGCTTGCTGTCGCTCTCCACATTATGGATAAACAGTGCTACGGCAGCCCACATTCATCTTGATGATCACGAGCACCAAGGCGAGCTCTGCCTAAGCTCGCATTCAAGTGCAACCGTATTAGAAACCAATGTATCGAAACTTACCTTTACAGCAACAAGGTCAGAAGTTGCTTTGGGCCTTACTGAAAAACCTCAACTAATACCTGCTGCTCCCTGCAACAGTCGTGCACCACCCTTCCAGCTATAGCATCCGAAACAACACCCAGTTTCTTAAATAACACTTTTAATTAAGAAAAACTTTAGCTTTGTAGGCACAGTTGTTATCTGTGGCCTTCAAAAGCTATTGATAAACTTTGTTCTCTAATATCTTTTTAGCATCATCACCACGTTTAATTTCTGCTAATGTCTTATCCGCCATATTGTGC
>JALQUJ010000133.1 GCA_023263825.1 Porticoccus sp. | reverse complement strand
CAACATCTGTTACTTCAGCACGGGTAGGGATTGGATTTTCGATCATAGACTCAAGCATGTGTGTTGCCACAATTACACGTTTGCCACGTTGGGCACAGAGGCGAATTATTCGGCGCTGAACTCTTGGAAGTTTTTCAATAGCAATCTCTACACCGAGATCACCCCGAGCCACCATCACACCATCGGAAACATCAACAATATCACTGATATTTTTAACGCCTTCCTGATCTTCAATTTTGGAAATAATTTTTATTTTGTCTGCTTTTTCGCCCAGTAGTTTGCGAAGCTGGTGAATATCTTCAGCATCACGAACGAAAGATAGAGCGATAAAGTCCACTTCCTGCGCCATGGCAAATTCGATATCACGTTTGTCTTTTTCCGTAATAGCAGGAAGGTTTACCCGGATGCCCGGTAAATTAACGTGGCGTTTACTTTTTAGTACACCGCCATCAATCACTTTACACTGCATAACCCGGTCTTCTTTACTTAGTATTTCAAGGTTAATCAGACCGTTATCTACGGTAATCATGTCGCCAATCTGCACATCGTGGATCAGATCTTCATAATTAATACGAATAGAGCTGGCTTCTACGTCATCCTCACCCCGGGCAACCACTGAAATAACATCGTCTTTTTTCAGATCAAGCTCGTTGTTTATATCACCCGTACGAATTTCCGGACCTTGGGTATCCATCAAAATGGCAATGGGGTGGCTTTGCTTTTTGTTGAGAGTGCGTACTGCTTTAATCACTTTGGCATGTGAGTCATGATCGCCATGGGACATATTCAATCGCACCACATTCATGCCTGCTTCGGCGAGTTTTTCCAGCATTTCAAATGATTCTGTAGCAGGTCCGATGGTGCAGATGATCTTAGTTTTTCTCATGGCGGTACTTCTTATAAATAATGTTATGAATTACAGCGAATAGTTATAAATTCGTATTTGAGTTAATACGTATTTTATATTTCAGCTTAATGACCTTTGTTGGGATAGATGACGGTCTTATCTGTCACGATGGCTTGTAAAGCAATATCCCACGGTTGGTGCGTAATCTTATCAGTTTCCTGGCAACTTTGGGCTAACCCAATGAGTCGAGTGAGCTTTTTTTGTTGGGCTAGGGTTCTGTCATAAAAACCACCGCCCATGCCCAACCTATTTCCATTGCGGTCAAATGCAACCAAGGGGAGCAGTATCAAATCTATTCCCAGGGGAGGGGTGATCTGTGCTGTTTTTAAACTGGGTTCTTTGATGCCAAATCGATTCACAACTAATGGATCACCATTTCTATACTGAGCAAAGTAAAGACGACTTTGTTTTAAGGGGTGTAGTACAGGTAAATAGCATTGCTTTCCTGCTGCTTCAGCAATACCCATAGCAATAGCAGGATCTATTTCTCCATCATTGGCAAGATAAAAAGCTATACGTTTGCTGTGGCAAAATGCGGGCAAGCTTGATAACTGCCCAGCAAGTCCAATACTTGCATTTGATTGTTGTTGCTCAGAAAGGGAACGCCTGCGTTCTCGCATTAATTGGCGTATGGCATTACTGTCCATAATTGTTTAAAAACTGTAATCTAAAAAAGCACCCACCTAAAGAATCACTGCCCAAATAACCAGGATAAAAATTAGGCGATAGCTTTTTTTAGTAATAAATATATCCCCGGAAATACCGCTATCAACTTGGCCTTGAACCCAATGGTTCAAGGTGGAGGGTTCAGCGATACATTAGGCTTTCCGTCGTGCGGACATGCACACCGTACCGGCTTGGACCTTCCAGGTTAAAGATTATCGGCTCGAGGACTTATCGATTGGCGAATATCCCAGGGCATAGGCCGTATTATAACCCAGGATGTACTTTAAAAAGCGGTGGATTGCTCCAAACTGTGAAGCGCTGTAGAAATTTTCTTATCCAGGCGGGAGATTAGATCGTTGGACGCACCCTGGCTTTCCTTCTGATCTTCCAGTTTAGCAAGCTCATAGGTGAGATTGAGTGCGGCCATAACAGCAATACGTTCCAGGCCTATAACACTGCCACTGTTGCGGATAGCACGCATTTGCTCATCCAGAGCTTTAGCTGAATCAAGTAGCGCATGGCGCTCTTCTGGAGGGCAGCTGACCTGGTACTCCTTATCAAGTATGCGGATATTGACAGTTTGCTGGCTCATGCATTCAACCTTCAGTATTGAGGTTTTTTAGCCTCACAATCATATGCTCAACCCGATTGCGGGCCATTTCACTTTTTTCCAGTAATTTACTGCGTTCTTTTAGCAGGCTGGCTTCACGCTCACGTAAAGACTCATTGTCTTTTTGCAGACGTGCACAAAGGTTGATCAGGCGATCAATCTGTTGCTCAATATTGTTTATATCATCTGACATGTGTTTGGCCGATGGAGATTCTCAAACCCAACTATAATTGTGTGGTCATAGATTGGTCAACAATCTTGAGGTAATTTCGAGGAATATTGGCTAGCTTCTTGCTCAAAAGGAGTTTTTCGAATACGTCTTTTATGCGGTATCATTGTGATGCTGTATGCTGCGTGCTTGGAGGGTTGAACGGTGATAGGCTGGCCTTTCGGCTAACTTTTTTAGTTAGCCCCTTTTAATAACCAACAATGGAAGCAGAAGTAGTTGTGAATTTTGATGATATTGCTGATGCATTTATCCGCGCCAATATGTCGGGTAGCCCGGCAGAATTGCATGGCTTGTTATGTGGCAGGGTGAGTGGAGGAGAGCACTTATCAGAAGATGATTTGGTCTCTACAGTAGCTGAATTCCTCGATGCGCCCCTAGAAAGAGTTGAAGACTTTGGTGATATGTTGCCTGAGTTGTATCAGTTTACCTACGGGCAAATATGCAGCAGTGGTTTTGAATTTGTTCCTTTGCTTCCCGATGACGACTTTTCTTTAAATGAGCGATTAGCCTCACTGGGTGAATGGTGTCAGGGCTTTTTGTTTGGACTGGGTAACTCAGGTTTATCTGTTGAAACTGAACTCACGGGTGATATTGCGGATGCACTGGGTGATTTGGCTTCTATTTCTCATGTTAGCGCCATTGACGATGACAACGAAGAGGAAGATGACGAAGTCAGCTATACCGAACTGGTTGAGTATGTGAGAGTGGCTGTGTTGCTCATTTATGCAGAACTGAATGCCACAGAAGACAATAGCTCCAGAACCATCCATTAATTATTCCCATTACTCCATCGTTTAGGATTTGAGAGTTCAAAAAATAGAATGATAAGCAAGCAGGAATTTACCCGTCGCAGGCAAAAGCTGATGGAGCTGATGGCCGATAACAGTATCGCCATTCTAACCGCTGCTCCAGAACAAACTCGAAACCGAGATATTCATTACCCCTATCGTCAGGACAGTGATTTATTTTATCTAACCGGCTTTCCCGAGCCTGAAGCTGTATTGGTTTTGGTGCCCGGTCGAGAACATGGTGAATGTTTAATCTTTTGCCGTGATAGAAATATCGAGAGAGAGATTTGGGACGGCTATCGTGCTGGCCCGGAAGGTGCTTGTGAAAAATACGGTGCTGATGATGCCTTCCCAATTGATGATATCGACGAGATTTTACCGGGGCTGCTAGAGGGTCGAGACCGTGTTTACTATGCCATGGGCAAGAACCTCACCTTTGATCGCCATTTAATGGATTGGGTCAATACCATTCGTGGGAGAGCTCGGGCTGGTGCGACACCACCCGGTGAATTTGTTGACCTCGATCACCTGCTTCATGAATTACGATTGTTTAAAAGCGCTGCAGAGTTGAAGATTATGCGTGAGGCGGGAAAAATCTCCACCCGAGCCCACTGCCGAGCCATGCAAATATGTAAACCGGGTATGTATGAATATCAACTTCAGGCAGAAATTGAACATGAGTTCGCTATGGCTGGTGCACGTTTCCCCGCCTATGGAAGTATTGTCGGGAGTGGTGAAAACGGGTGCATCCTTCATTATGTAGAAAACAGTGCCAAGCTCAAAGATGGTGATCTTGTCTTGATTGATGCGGGTTGTGAGCTACAGCATTATGCTGCTGATATCACCCGAACCTTTCCTATTAATGGGAAATATAGCGCTGAGCAAAAAGCCATTTACGATGTAGTTTTGGAAGCACAACTGGCAGGTATTAAAGCTTGCACTAAGGGTAATCACTGGGATGAGCCACACCAAGTGACAGTTGAGGTGATTACCGAAGGTTTACGCGAGTTAGACTTGCTCGATGGTGAGCTTAACGAACTGATAGAAACAAAAGCCTATATGCATTTTTATATGCATCGGGCTGGTCACTGGTTGGGCATGGATGTTCATGATGTGGGTGATTATAAAATTGATGATGAGTGGCGATTGCTTGAAAAAAGTATGGTCATGACCGTAGAGCCTGGTATTTATATTTCACCAGATAACAAGGATGTCCATAAACGTTGGCGAGGTATTGGCATACGTATCGAAGATGATGTGCTGGTGACGGCCAAAGGCCCAGAAGTTTTGACCAGTGATGCTCCCAAAGAGACGGCGGACATCGAAGCACTAATGTCAGGAAAATAGCTAAGCGCAATATTAGAAACTCTATGTCTGAGCAATTTACAGAAAAAGAATCAACAGCAAGCCAACAGGCAGATGTCACCATTGTTGGTGGTGGTATGGTCGGAGCAAGCTTGGCTTTGTTGTTGTCTTCCTTGAACCTGGGTTGGCGAATACAGGTTATTGAGGCTTTTCCTGTTAGTGCTGCATCACCTGATACATTACAGCCAAGTTTTGATGCACGTTCTACCGCACTATCCCATAGCAGTCGTGAAATTTTTGAAATATTAGGCCTATGGAAAACATTAAATACACGCCTTGCAGATATTAGAGATGTTCATGTATCAGATCGTGGCCATATAGGTAGTACTCGTTTGCGTGCGGAAGAACAGAACTTGCCTGCTCTAGGTTACGTGGTTGAAAACCAATGGCTGGGTTCCGTCCTGATGGAAGCTTTGCAGGGGTCGGATAACATTGAAATTATTGCGCCAGCAACTGTAGAGGAAGTAAGCCCAGTCCAGGGTGGGACGGAGTTGTGTTTATCTACAGGTTTGGATATCACAACAAAACTATTAGTCATTGCCGATGGTGCACAATCTAATACCCGAGAGAAATTAGGTATTGATGCAACCACCAACGATTATGGTCAGGTTGCTGTTGTGGCTAACGTTTCTCTATCTCAAAGCCACAACAATATTGCCTACGAACGTTTCACTGATTCTGGTCCCATGGCGCTGTTGCCGCTTTTACCTATAAATGAGGCGTCTATCGATAATGTGGGTCTAGATAAAGAATACCGTTCAGCATTGGTCTGGACACTGCCACCTGAGCGAGCAGAAGAAGTGATTGCTGCTTCGGAATCGGAATTTCTTGCTCTTTTACAGGATCGTTTTGGGCATAGGTTAGGTCAGTTTAAGCGAGTGGGTTCACGCCATAGTTACCCGATACGATTGATTACCAGTAATGAACAGGTGCGTAGTAATTTAGTCGTCGTCGGAAATGCAGCACATTCTTTACACCCTGTGGCAGGCCAGGGGTTTAATTTGGCACTGCGGGACGTTGCAGTATTAGCCAATGAGTTAGCGCTAGCGGCTGACGCAGGATCAGAATTGGGTGAACTAAAGGTTTTGCAGGGTTACATTGAAAGGCAGCAGATGGACCAGAAGCAAACCATCTTGCTCAGCGATTTGTTACCTAAAGTGTTTACTATTGGTGCTGCTCCCATTGCTTTGGCCCGTAACCTGGGGTTGCTGGCACTCGATGCCGTTCCACTATTTCGACATCAGTTTGCTAGGTTAGGTATGGGGTTAGAAACTAGGGGTACTTTGTTAGATAAATCGTTATCTCATAATCAGCCCCAGAAGGTAAGTCAACATGGCTGATCAGCAATACGATGTGGTCGTTGCTGGCGCTGGTATGGTTGGAGCTGCCTTTGCGGCACTTTTAGCTACCAAAGAATTGGCTGCAAAAGAGCAGGCAGCTAATGAGCAAGGTAAAAGTCTTCGTATTGCCATACTTGAAGCACGCCCTTTTCAAATGCCGGACCTTTCAGAACATTTTGATCCAAGAGTTGTTGCCCTGGCGGAACCTTCGCGCCAGTTATTAGAAGATGTGGGCGTTTGGTCTCAAATTGCTACTCGACGTGCTTGTGCCTATCAGCGCATGGAAGTCTGGGAGTCTGATGGCACGGGGCATATTGAATTTGATTGTGTAGAAGTACGCCAGTCGAGCCTGGGTCATATCGTTGAAAATGCCTTAATCGTCGATGGCTTGTTACAGAAAATAGAGATGTTGGATAACGTGGATTTACTCTGCCCGGTCAAGCTAACAGGTCTGGAAACAACTAAAGATGGTGTGGTTATTTCACTGGAAGACGGCGCTACTATTTTTACAAAACTATTGGCAGCGGCCGATGGCGCACAATCTAAAGTGCGAGAGCTTTGTGGTTTACAGCTGAGGCAGTGGGAATATGGTCATCATGCCATTGTTACTTCCATCACAACGGAAGCTGAACATAACTTTACCGCCAGGCAGCGGTTTCTACCCGATGGGACGTTGGCATTTTTGCCCCTTGAAACAGAACAAGGCGATTGCCATCAGTGTTCCATTGTTTGGTCACAGCAGGAAGAAGTTGCAGAGTCACTAATGGCTTTAGACGACAACAAATTTTGCACAGCCCTTGAGCAAGCCGGTAGCCATTGTTTGGGCAAAATAGTCGCCGTTGATAAACGCTATAAAATTCCTTTGAAGCAGCGCCATGCAGTTGATTATGTAGTTCCGGGTATTGCCTTGATGGGCGATGCCGCTCATACCATACACCCACTGGCTGGACAGGGGGTAAATCTGGGTTTTCAGGATGTCATCACCTTAGTGGAAGAGGTAGAGCGCGCTGTTAGTCGAGGGCTGTCTCCCGGTGATATGTGGGCATTAGGCCGATACCAGCGCCGTCGTAAGCCCCATAACCTAGGTACAATGGCCGTGATGGAAGGGTTCAAACGGTTATTTGAAGATCAGCCATTACCCGTTCGATTACTCAGGAATTATGGCATGAGTGCCATAAATCGGCTGGGGCCGGTTAAAAACTTACTGGTTCGCCAGGCGATGGGTTTGTGACGTGAATTAAGGGGCTTAGGCTAATTCTGTTCTTTAGTTTAAGGGCGATCGGGTTTAGAATTCCCGGCAGTTTCAAATGATGCTGTTTACGCGTCAAATTTAAGTGCGAACGGTGAGGACACAACAATGAACACAACTCCGTCTAATTTGAAGTATGCCGCCACACATGAATGGGCGCGGGATGAAGGTGATGGTACCGTAACAGTTGGCATTAGTGACCATGCTCAAGAAAGTTTGGGCGATGTTGTTTATGTTGAGCAGCCTGAAGTAGGTTCAACGGTTACAGGTGGTGAAGAAGCTGGTGTGGTTGAGTCTGTAAAAGCAGCCTCAGATATTTACTCACCGGTTTCAGGCGAAGTCATCGCAGTCAATGAATTGCTAGAAGACGAACCAGAGACCATTAATGGTTCACCCTATGATGACGGTTGGTTTTTTAAAGTAAAAATGTCTGATCCTTCTGAATTAGAAAGTTTGTTAGATGCAGCAGCCTATGAAGCCGTCGCTGAAAATGAATAATTAAAAGCCTATCAGTAAAGCTTCTTATCGATAAAAAGAGGGCTGCTATTAAAGGCAGCCTTTTTTATTTGTGGAAGTACAAAAAATGGAAGTATAAAAATCCTATGTTTGAGGAAACACTATGTCTGATAACTCCACCATTAAAGCAGTAGGGTCACTTCGTTTAAAGAAGGGTGCAGATCGCCGATTACGTTCGGGCCATTTGTGGATCTACAGCAATGAGGTGGATGTTGCTACAACGCCCCTGAAAACACTTTCCGCAGGTAGTGAAGTTGTGGTTGAAGATGCCACTGGTAAGTTTGTAGCTATGGCTGTGGTCAATCCAGCGAGTCTTATTTGTGCCAGGCTTTATAGTCGTGAAAAAAATAGCTACTTAGGTCAGTCGTTAATTGTTAATCGATTAAAGCAAGCCCTCCAATTTCGTGAGTCTTATTTTTCAAAACCATTTTACCGAGCTTTTTTTGGTGATTCAGATTTATTGCCGGGATTGGTGGTCGATCGTTTTGGTGATTACCTTTCAGTGCAATTAACCACTGCTGCGATAGATCAACGTCGCGATGATGTTATTGCTGCTCTGGATGAAGTGTTTTCACCCAAAGGTATTGTTTTCAGAAACCAAGGGCCGTTCCGTCAAATGGAAGGTTTACCTGAAAGTGTTGAAGTGGCAGCAGGTGATATACCAGAATTAGTCGAGCTGGAAGAAAATAATACCCGCTTTCTTGCGCCGGTAATGACAGGCCAAAAAACGGGTTGGTTTTATGATCATCGAATCAATCGCCAGCAATTACAAAAACTCTCTAAAGATAAAACAGTGTTAGATGTTTACAGCTATGTCGGGGGTTGGGGTGTTCAGGCTGCAGCAGCCGGTGCTAATTCGGTCACCTGTGTGGATGTTTCGGGTGACGCGTTGGATTTAGCGCAACAAAATGCTGAACTGAATGACTACAAAGGCCAGTTCTCTTGTTTGCAGGGTAAAGCCATTGACATTATGAAATCATTAATTGATGCCGGGCAAACCTTTGATGTTGTTGTGTTAGATCCGCCAGCCTTTATTAAACGGAAGAAAGATCAGCGCCAGGGTGAAAAGGCTTATCATCAGGCCAATCAATTAGCGCTAAGGCTGTTAGCACTGGGAGGTACATTAATTTCAGCTTCTTGCTCCATGCATCTGCCACAACAAATTTTGATGGATGTGGTTAAAACTGCGGCAGCTCATCGTCATCGGCAGTTGCAAGTATTCTCTATGGGTGGGCAGGGGCCAGACCACCCCATTCACCCGGCAATACCGGAAACCAATTATTTAAAAGCTATTTTTGCTCGGGATATTCAGTCTTAGTTGAGAAGGTGGCTGTTCTCTGTCAAAAATAATAGAAAACGCTGATTTTTCTGTAAATAAGCGTATGTTAAATAGTCTGAGGTTTCAGCCTGTTAGTTTAAGTTTAGAGGTAAAAAGAATGATCAATGTCAGTGAAAGAATAGAAGAAATCAAATTATTAAACCAATTCAACCTCGATTCTCGAGCCAATGGTATTAAGGTCCATAGCCATGAAGCCGCACCTGAAGTTGTCGCCGCCGCTGAGCGACTTTTTAACAAAGGTTTAACGGATCATGTGGATGGTGGTTATCTAACAGAATTGGGTGTCGAGGCTGCCACCCATGCACAAAGCTTAATGAGATTGTTGGCTGACTAGCTTGTGTGATTTAAAGAACACTATCAAATAATTCCAGTTTAGGTGGTCCGGCATAAATACCTTCGGAAGTTTTCCCCGCCCCTGTATGGGCTTTGCGAAAAGCTTCCGAATGGGTCCAATCCTCGAAAGCAACGCGACTTTCCCATACCGAATGGGAACAAAATTGAGTGATGTTATCCTCGGTTTTTCCGCGGAGCAAGTTAAAGGATTTGAACCCAGGTACCTCATCCAAAAAAGAATCACGACTGCGCCAAATTTCAATAAAATCCTCTTCCCGCCCCTCATTCACTTGAAAGCGGTTCATGGCTAAATACATGCTGTCATCCTATGGGTTGATAGTTAAGGTCAGAGATTATCAAGTGGTGGTATTTGATAGCAAGGGCCGTTTTAATGAGCAGAGAACCCTTTCAAGTGGGGATAGTCCATGGGTGGTGACGATGAAAAATTGTAACCAGTGTGGCAAGTGATGTATCAAATAAAGCAATGGTAGTTTGTCGGCATCGCAAAGTGAAATTGAACTTTGGGAAATTTTTATGCCAGATATTTATCAATATGCCAGCAATGGAAAAATATGGGTAGATTCAAAAACTGGCGAGCAAATAAAACGTTGCCCTTGCTTAAGAAAAAGACCTAAACAGGAAAAATACACCTGCG
>JALQUJ010000039.1 GCA_023263825.1 Porticoccus sp. | reverse complement strand
AATGGCATAGAAGCCCGAGGACGAATGATCTGGATTAAAAATACCGCCGATAATTCCCAGGCAACCGCCAAGGCATGCGCCAATCACAAAGTTAGGGCCGATAATACCGCCTGGTACGCCAAGCCCAATGGAAACTGTCGTAACAATTATTTTGGCGATGACTATCATGATCAATAATGTCACCCCCATTTCACCAAGCAGGGCTTGTTCTACCGTGTCATAGCCAACTCCCTGTATCTGTGGCAAAACAAGGGCGACCAAACCACAGAGTACACCGGCAAATAGCATACGAAGAAATACAGGGCGCCCATTAAATTCCTTGGTGAACCGAAAAAGCAAAAGCATAGCTGATGCAGCCAAACCAATAACTAACCCACACATGAGCAGGTAGGGAAGTTCCCACAGGCTGCCGAGTTCAACAATTGGAATTGCGAATGCGGGTTCGTTACCAAATACAATACGTGACATTACACCGCCCGTTACCGCAGCTAAAATGACAGGGATAAACCCGGTGATGGTGTATTCCATCAACACCACTTCCATGGCGAAAATAACACCTGCCAGAGGCGTATTGAATGAAGCGCCGATGGCGGCAGCTACACCGCAAGCGGTTAATGTCCGTAAGCTGTTATTGGGTAATTTAAGCTGTTGCCCCAATAAACTAGAGCTGGCGGCACCCAAATGGACAGCGGGGCCCTCTCTACCCACGGAGTGGCCACTGAGTAAAGCAATGGCTCCACCAATAAATTGCATAAAACCGTTTGCGGCGGGAAGTTGTGCCTGGTGGTGTTGCATTCGCTCAAGTACATGCCCGACACTGACGGAGTGGTGTTCGGGTTCGGTGAAATGCATGATGAGCCCAAGTATGACTGCACCAATCACTGGCAGTAAAAAATGTAGGTTCGTGGGCAACTGTTCGAATGATTCACTGCCTTCTGGCAGAAATAAGCCGAGAGGAATTTCAAAGGAAAGTCGAAAGGTAATGGCAATGAGAGCAGTTAAAAACCCGCTGATACAGCCCAAAATAGCCAGCTGGGGTAGCGCATCAGCATGGGCAAGGCGGGCACGGAATACATTGGCCTGAGTTTTGAGCCAGCTTGTGCGGGGTATTTTTTGTTCTTGCTCCACGGCGATGCTCTTATTTCAAGATTCCTAAACACTTGAGTATTGTGTGTCTCAAGCTAAGCAATGTGCAAAAGTCGCTGATAGTGAAGGCACGACAGTTGTGTATGTATTCTAATCTGGGATCCAGGGCGCGTTTCATCCTTCCAGGTTTAGGCTATTATAAGCAGCTTCATAGACCCATGAAAGGAACAAAATCAGAGTGATTAAAGTAGGTATTGTTGGTGGAACCGGATATACCGGTGTTGAATTATTAAGGCTTTTGGCTACGCATCCCCACGTAGAAGTAGTAGCTATTACTTCTCGCGGTGAAGCTGGCCGCCCTGTGGATGACCTGTTTCCTAATTTGAGAGGCCACTTTGACCTGTGTTTTTCAGATCCAGCAGCAGGCGAGTTGGATCAGTGTGATGTTGTATTTTTCGCGACCCCGCATGGTGTCGCGCAAAGCTCTGTACCTGATTTGTTAGAGAAGGGTATTAAGGTTATCGATTTATCCGCCGATTTTCGGATACGAGATATTGCTGTATGGGAAAAATGGTACAACCAGCCCCACACCTGCCCTGAATTAGTCGGTGAGGCGGTGTACGGATTACCCGAAACCAATCGTGAAGCAATAAAAAATGCACGACTTATTGCTTGTCCGGGGTGTTATCCAACGAGCGTTCAGCTTGGATTTAAACCACTGCTAGAAAAAGGGCTGGTTAACCCTGAAGACTTGATTGCCAACTCGGCATCTGGGGCCAGTGGTGCTGGTCGTCAGGCCAATGTGGCCAATTTGCTTACAGAGGTCAGCGATAGCTTTAAGGCCTATGGTGTGTCTGGGCATAGGCATTTGCCTGAGATTGAGCAGGGGTTGAAGGATATTGCCGGTGGGCAGGTTAATTTAACGTTTGTTCCACATTTGTTGCCCATGATTCGTGGGATTCATTCAACCCTTTATGCAACACTCAACACTAAAGATGTGGATCTACAGCAACTTTATGAAGACTGTTTTAAAGATGAGCCATTTGTGGATGTGATGCCAGCGGGTAGCCATCCTCAAACACGCTCAGTCAAAGGTTCTAACGTCTGTCGAATCAGTGTGTTCTGCCCCCAGGGTGGCGATAAGGTCGTCGTGTTGGTGGTTGAAGATAACCTGGTTAAAGGCGCTTCAGGGCAGGCAATACAGAATATGAATATCATGTTTGGTTTGCCCGAAACATCGGGGTTGGAAGCGCCGGCCCTGTTACCCTAATCATCGGCTGCCTTAGATGCCAGAGTTTAATCAAAAGTTAGTTGTTAAGCCCCATCGTCCAGGTCAGAGGAAGATAGAGCTGGTTCTGTGGATATCCTTTGGTATCTTGCTTTTTGCTTTAGGACTAATGCTTGGGATGCAGCTTTTTGGCACAGCTATGATGGAAAAAAGACAGGAGCAACGTGAACTCACCGATTTGCGTAAGCAGGTCGGAAGCTTAGAGCAACGCTTGGCCAATGCTGAACTGGCAAACCGAGTAGATTTGGTTGCTTTAGAAGAGGTGCGCCAGTTGGTAACATCTCTGCAAACCGAGTTGGCGGTCGATAAGGAAGAGCTTGGTTTATACCGTAACCTATTGCAGACAGGGGGTACGGAGACTGGGCTGATGATTGGAGAGCTGATGTTAAGGCGGCTACCCAATGGGCCTGGTGTTGTTTATCGTTTGGTTGTACAGCAGAAAGAGACCAAGCTAAAACGGATTAAGGTCAACATTAATATTACCCTTAAGGGCAGCCAGAATAATGAAGAGCAGTCTTTTGGCATTGAATTGCTCGATGGCCAAATAGATTCTTCTCCCATTAAGGTTGAATTTAAGTATTTTCATATTCTGGAAGGGGTGATTGATTTGCCCTCTGGGTTTGTTCCAACTGAGCTGATGGCTGAGGTTTGGAAAAAAGGTGTCAATAGTAGCCGTGTGGAGCGGTCATTTGATTGGCAAATTGATCCATTTTGATGTGTACAGATA
>JALQUJ010000158.1 GCA_023263825.1 Porticoccus sp. | reverse complement strand
GGTAAATATCATTACGAAAACAGCTACCCAAGCTTTCATCAAAAGCTACAGACATATAATGTGGCGATTCCTGCTCCAACAGATTCAACAGAAAATTAAGATAGCCATAAACTGCTTGGGTAGAATAACTCGTTTTACTTTGCCAGTTTTCAGGCAAGGAAAAGTAAGAGCGGAAAATATAAATGGAAGCGTCGATCAAATAGAGTGGTGGTAGAGCCAGATTGCTTGTAGAAATATGAGAAGAAGCCATCAGCTACAGCTCACCAGACAGGAATTAACATCGTGGTTGGGTAAGGAATAATACTTTTGCTCAAAGGGGAATGTACCAAATATTTCTGACAATGCAGCCACTAACTTGGCGGGTCTATCGGGTAAGGATGAAACACACCAAGCCCGGGCCTGCTTTATCACCGATTGAATAAAATTATCACTGGCACCGATATCTGCAACCAAGTTGTCCGCACTAATATTAAATTTATGACCGGCTGCTACAGAAAATATCCACTCCAAAGCCTGTGGTTTAATTTCAACATTTTCAAAAGTCCGCTGCTGTATTTCCGTGCGACCATCAGGGTTATACCAATACCCGAAATCTACCAACTGCCTACGCTGCTCTCCAGCTATACACCAATGGGAAATTTCATGAAAAGCACTGGAGACATAATCACTTCGAAAAATTAAACGGTGATAATCGCACTCGCTGTCAGCGGGCAAATAAATAGGTTCTTCACCGCCGCTCTCCAAACGGGTGTTATATGACTCAAAAAAAAGCTGATTAAACAACATTACCAATAAATCAGCATTAACAACTTCTTCACACTCAAATTCTTTATATTCAAGCTCTTTATTCACAAGCAAATTAGCCCCAGACGACACTTTCATTCTCCTGGGCCTCTTCTCGGCAAACCGTACCATCAATCATCTGCCAATATTCGGTGGTTAAGAATGGCTTTCCTGCCAATAGATGTTCCACGTACCAGCGTGCGGGCTTAATACTGTTATCAATCACCGCAGGATTTGCCACATAAATCCAGGTAGCTATTTCATTCTTTTCTGTCTGCACCCAAAACTGTTCGCGGCTATAATAAAAGGGGGAACCTTCGTGGGGGTCGAGCTTAATAATTTCAGAATTATTTTCCAGTTGATACAGCACACCTTCCACCCGCTCATTTGGAGCATAAGCAATATTGGCACAAGCCAAAGTAGCATCCCGGCGAGAGCGTTTATTAAAGCGTAAACCAAACCCTGACAAATAAGCAGAACAGGCTCTGACCACCTTCAAATCCCGTGAAACCATCCGTTCAACGTTCATATTTGAGCCATAGGCAAAATAGTAGTTCACAAAATTACACCCTAGGTATTGTGCTTTCAGATAATCAGTAGTACCTTATGTTGTGTGGAAGCAGTAATCTTAACACTACTGACATACCACGACGTAAGATGCTGGCACTCCCAGAAACTATGCCTGGGCGCTTTTGTCTAACTACTATTTGAGGAGCGTATTATGACTACCTCAACGCAAGGCCACAATACGGACAACGTGGTTGATCTCTTCACTGGGAAGGCCTACTCATCCCCACTTAATCGTCGCATCATTCGTCTCGCTCCTGAACTCGATGGTTTAGAAATGATCTATTCCAACGAATCTCATCCCGAGAAGTTATTCAGCGTTAAAGTACTTTGCTGGGCATTGCGAGCAGATGGCGAAGTCGTGGGTTTGGTGCCATGGCTGGATGACATCATGCCGTGTACCGAAATCCAGGACCCTTTAAACGGTCACTGGGAAGGCTACTACGACTCAGGTATTGATGAGGTCTTCTTCGAGGCTCCTATTCACAAAGTTCTTGAACTCGAAACCGCAGCGGAATACTACGATTTCGAATGTGACACTGAACGAGATGTGATTCAGGAAATTCCCGATACCATTGGCACCCATGCCGTACTTTCAACCGATGGATTTAAAAACATTGTGCTGAAAGAAGTGGTGAGCTGGCGGCTACTCAACGATGGCAGCATAGAAAGTATGTTGATCAATGACGACAAAGTCATCGACACACCTGTTCTGCCCGGTGATGAAAGCCTTTATACAGCAAAATCTGATGCTGCATTCAGGTACTTCTTCCAGCATCATATTGCCAATAAAATAAAAGCACGAGACCCGGAAGCTCTGGCGGCCATCTCGATGTTGGTTGAGTCTTAATTAGCCATCGCTAAGTAAGGCATCAGCAAACCAAAGCCACCAAGCATCATGAGGGTGGCGGGGTTAGCTTCCCCAAATAAAACAGCCGCCCTCAAAAAACTAATTTAGATGCTTATTCCTGACGACCTGAATTAATACAACCCAAGCAACGAACAAACGTACTCTTGGCAGGCCCAATGACCAACTGTTCTGCCGCTTCATCCGCATTACCGCCTGCCCATGAAAATGGTAGTGTAACCAAATACAAAGCTGTTCCTACCACCGTAAAGCCGAGTAATACAGGACGTGCAACCACAGCATCTGCCACCATGGCCCCAGCACTAGGTGATTCATCAACACCTATAGCAAAACTAACCGATGGAGCCAACAACGCAACTGCCATCAATGCTGCAAGAAATGTACGAGAAGTACTTTCAAAAACTTGTTTCATAGCCTATATCCCTTTTATCTTCGATGTAGCTAATAATTAGATGTAACTACACATATATAGTAGATTAAAGGGCTTGGGGGCAATAGGACACAGTTCTTACTTTCTTTTGTGAATAGCTGGTCAGACAAAATTGCAGATCATAGACTTGCCAAAGAACAACCGAAACAAAGTGTAAGAAGCTCAAGCGCTCGGTAGCAAATTTAGGTGGCTTGATATGTATTTTCTGATCCCAAATAAGATTCATCATCGCTGATAAAACTAACCAATTAACACCCGAATATGTCCCGTCACTTCTTCCCGGTCATGATACAACTGCCTAAATCTCAGTTCATAACGGATACCAGCTTCCGTCACTCGTGCATCAATTTTATCTCGGCAATTTAATACTTCTTTATAGCGCTGTTTCATGGGAAGCTTTAAGTTAAAAACGGCTTCACGACATAGGCCTTTGGCGACCCAGCGACCCACGAGGTCAGCCACTCTTGCAGGCTTGTCGGCAATATCACTGGCCAACCAATACACTGGCTTTTCGGTTCATAGGTAAAGGCATCGCCCTGAATATGATCCACCATACCCGTAGCCATTAATTCGGGAGCCATTGGGCC
>JALQUJ010000015.1 GCA_023263825.1 Porticoccus sp. | reverse complement strand
AAATTAAATTGGTTTTATAACAGATGTGGTTTTGCTTCATTTAAACCTGAATTAGTAACAACTACATAGGATGGATTGTTGACTACGGTGATGAAGAACTAATTTTTTTTCAGCTTTTATATCGCGATACCAACTATCTATAGAGGTAGGGGGGCTTATCCTTGGTAGCTGAGTCCGGTAGCTTTGTTCACAGGCACTGATACTAATTTGTTGCCAATGACGTAGTTTTTTTTCAACACGCTCCCCTTTGAGTTTTACTTCCGTTCTTTCAGTATAGAGGGGTGTTATTTCGGTGACACCCGCTTCGGTAGCTTTTTGAATAACCCAGTCCATTCTGTCACCGCGAGATAGGCCGATGCCAAGGTGAATATTTAAGGGTGATTCCCGGTTAATATTTTCAAAACTGGAAACCATTGCTGTGGCTTTTTTTGGTTTACAATGTGCCAAGGTTGCCTGAAATTCACCCCCTTCACCATTAAATAAGGTTATCTCATCACCTGGTTTTAGTCGTAAAACAGTCACCAGATGACGAGAAGCTATCTCATCCAGAGTCGTCTCTTCGCCTATGCGTAGAGATTGATGAGTGAAAACTCGAATGGTGCGCATCAGGCTTTGGTAATACTCCGGTTATGTACCTAGATTCAAGTTGCGACAGAGTGCTGCATTGGCTTCTACCTGATTCATTGTATAGAAATGTAATCCAGGCGCACCATTTTCAAGTAACTTTTCACAGAGGTTCGTTACGACTTCTAAGCCAAATGCCTTGATGCTTTCAACATCGTTGCCGTATTGCTGAAGGCGCTGACGAATCCATCGGGGAATATCTGCGCCGCAGCTATCTGAGAAACGGACGAGGTTTTGGTAGTTAGTGATCGGCATGATGCCCGGAATAATGGGCTTATCAATACCCGCTTTATGGCATTGATCTATAAAGTAAAAATAACTATCGGCATTATAAAAGTACTGAGTAATTGCACGGTTGGCTCCAGCCTTAAATTTTTCACCCAGCCAATAAATGTCTTTTTCATAGCTTTCGGCTTCCGGGTGAATTTCAGGATACGAGGCAACTAATAGTTCAAATGTATCTCCAAAATGCTCTTTGATAAACGCGACAAGCTCATTGGCATAGACGAGTTGTGCCGCTCCACCCATACCCGAAGGCAAGTCACCACGGAGGGTGACTAAACGCTTAATACCATTGTCTTGATAACTTTCTAATAGTTCTAAGACAGCATCTTTGCTGTCACCACCAATAGATAAATGAGGCGCTGCGCAGGAACCTGCATTTTGTATATCAAAGACGATATCACGAGTAAATTCTCGTGTTGAGCCTCCTGCGCCGTAGGTTACTGAGAAAAACTCAGGTTGAAACTTGGCCAGTTGGCGGTGGGTTTCATGTAATTTTTCCCGTCCTTCTGGAGTTTTAGGTGGAAAAAATTCAAAACTTATCTGCTTGTTGTTCATGACTTATCTTATTTTAATTAGTTAGTAACGGTAGCTTTCAGCTTTAAATGGGCCTTCTAGGGGCACATTGATATAGTCAGCTTGCTCTGGCTTAAGCTGGGTTATCACACCATTAAAACCATTCACCATGTGTGCAGCGACCTCTTCATCCAACTTTTTCGGTAATACTTCTACCCGAAGCTGTTTTGCCTTGGTCGCTTCATCTTGTGCTGCAAATTTTTGCTTAAATAGGTGAATTTGCGCTAATACCTGATTGGCAAAAGAGCCATCCATAACACGGCTGGGGTGGCCGGTGGCATTACCGAGATTGACCAGGCGACCCTCTGATAATAAGAGTAAGTGATCATTGCTGTGACGGTCTCGAAATACTTTATGTACTTGTGGCTTAACTTCTTCCCATTCCCAGTTTTTACGCATAAAAGCGGTATCAATTTCGTTGTCAAAGTGACCAATATTGCTGACGACACAGCCTGATTTTAAGGCGGCTAAAATGTCAGAATCGCAAACATTGTAATTACCGGTACAGGTTACAACTAAATCTGTATTTTTAAGTAAGTGAGTATTCACTCCTTTTGAAGGGTCTCCATTATTATAGGGTGAGACAACTTCAAAACCATCCATACAGGCTTGCATGGCGCAGATGGGGTCGATTTCTGTGACGCGAACAATCATGCCTTCCTGGTTTAAAGACTGTGCTGAACCTTTGCCTACATCACCATAGCCAATGACCAATGCTTTTTTACCGGCCAGCAGGTGATCAGTAGCGCGTTTGATGGCATCGTTGAGGCTGTGCCGACAACCGTATTTATTGTCAGTCTTGGATTTGGTCACAGAGTCATTGACGTTAATTGCTGGGACTTTTAATTCACCCTTTTCCAGCATTCCATAAAGACGGTGTACGCCGGTGGTAGTCTCTTCGGTAATGCCGTGAACATTATCAAGTACCTGTGGATACTTCTCATGAAGCAGGGCAGTTAGATCGCCGCCGTCATCCAGAACCATATTGGCATCCCAGGGTTGGCCATCTTTCAGCACTTGTTGCTCCAGGCACCAATCATATTCTTCTTCCGTTTCACCTTTCCAGGCGAATACTGGAGTACCATTTTCAGCAATAGCCGCAGCGGCATGATCCTGAGTAGAAAAAATATTACAGGATGTCCAGCGAACCTCAGCGCCTAATGCTTCCAATGTTTGTATCAGAACGGCTGTTTGAATGGTCATATGGATACAACCGAGAATTCTGGTCCCCGCTAAGGGTTGTTCTGCCTTATATTTCTCACGAAGTGCCATCAATGCAGGCATTTCGGTTTCTGCTATGGCAATTTCTTTGCGGCCCCACTCGGCAAGGCTGATATCGGCAACTTTATAGTCATTGTTCGTTGTCATTTTTATTCCTTAATAATTAATAGGCTGGGTAAGTAATGATCTGTTTACAAGGTAGCTTTTTTATAGAGCAGTTTTGAGTGCATTAGCCATGTCAGTTTTTTCCCAGGTAAAATCGTCTTCTTCACGGCCAAAATGCCCGTAGGCAGCAGTAGGTCGGTAAATAGGTCGTTTAAGATTAAGCATTTCGATCAACCCTTGTGGGCGAAGATCGAAATGTTCACGAACTAGGGCAACAATTTCATCATCGCTTAATTTTCCAGTGCCATAGGTGTTTACACTAATGGAAGTAGGTTCTGTTACACCAATGGCATAGGAAATTTGAATCTCACAGCGCTCAGCAAGCCCAGAGGCAACAATATTTTTAGCCACATAACGCCCGGCATAAGCAGCAGAACGGTCTACCTTCGAAGGGTCTTTCCCAGAAAAGGCCCCACCGCCATGGCGTGCCATTCCACCATAAGTGTCTACAATGATTTTTCTACCAGTTAGTCCGCAATCGCCCATGGGGCCACCGATAATAAACTGACCGGTAGGGTTGATGTGGTACTTGGTGTCTGTATGCAACCATTCTTGTGGTAAAACGGGCTTAATGATTTCTTCAAGCACCGCTTCCTGCAAATCACTGAGCGATATTTCCGGTGCATGCTGTGTTGAGAGAACAACAGCATCAACGGCGATAGGTTTTCCATCAGCATAGCGAAGGGTTACTTGGCTTTTGGCATCAGGGCGCAACCAGGGTAAAACGCCGCGCTTACGAAGTTGAGCCTGACGTTCAACAAGGCGATGTGAATAGTAAATAGGTGCTGGCATCAGTACGTCGGTTTCATTGGTGGCATAGCCAAACATCAGGCCTTGGTCTCCGGCGCCAAGCTCTTTTTCTTCGGCTTCATCTACGCCTATAGCAATATCATGAGATTGTTTGCCGATGGCATTCAGCACGGCACAAGATGCACCATCAAAGCCTACATCAGAACTGTTGTAGCCAATATCCAGAATGACATCCCGGACGATATCTTCCAAATCGACATAAGTATCTGTTCTAACTTCACCAGCGATAACGGCCATACCCGTTTTCACCATGGTCTCAACAGCGACTCGTGAATGGGGGTCATCTTTTAAAATGGCATCTAAAATGGCATCGGAAATTTGGTCCGCCATTTTGTCTGGGTGACCTTCAGAAACAGATTCTGAGGTAAACAGGCTATAACTAGACATTCAATATAATCCTATAGTTTGTAAGTTAGTGCTTACTATGTTTAAAAAACTGTCGAAGCTGTATTTGAAAGCCATTGCGTTGAGCTAAATACAGGCTTTCTCCCTCAATAAAACCAGCAGTCAATGCCCAGTTACTGAGGTCTTCTGGTTCAAAGCCAAGCCATAAATCACCACAGGATTCTCGAGCCCAACTTTGGTCGTGGTGGCATAGGTCGGTGACTAAAAGCGAGCCATCTTCTACAAGCAACTGTTCAAGCTCTTCAAAAATCTGAGATGGGTTTGGAATATGGTGGAGAACCATATTTAAGGTAATACAGTTTGCTTTAATATTTTGAGTTAAAGCTACATTGGTATCGCCATGAATCAATGTGATGTTTGTGAGTTTGTTTTCACTCACAACATCGTGGGACCGATTAAGCATTTCATCTGAAGTGTCGAGCGCAATAACCTGATCAAAACGTTGTGATAGGTTGGGTAAAAAACCACCTTCCCCGGGCCCTACTTCCAGCACTGTCTTTTTGTCACAGGGTGTCGCATCTAAAAATTCAGTGACAATATCGCCATAATGTTCATAACTGGCGATTAAATCCTGATTGGCTTGAAATTTTTCAGCATTTTGCTGAAAAAAAGCTCGGGAGGCTTCTGTTCGAACACGATTTGTTTCATCAATGCGCTGTTGTAAATCTGTGGATAGGGACAGCTGGTCAACGGTTGCAATGAGACTGCGATGTAATTCAAGCAACTGGTGATTTGTTGGCAATGGTGACCGTCGATAAAAAATAGTATTGCCTTCTCGCCGGGTAGCAACTAATCCGGCATTAAAAAGCACTTTCAAATGGTGGCTCATGCCAGATTGTTTAACGCCGAATAGTTCGCTCAACTCCAACACACCATAGGCGTTATGGCTTAACACACGCAATATTTCAAGGCGTAGGGAGTCTCCAGCTGCTTTGCAAAAGGCAGAAAGAATTTCTGTCGAAAGTGCAGCTTGATCAATGATAGGAGCTTCTATTTTTTGGGCAATATTTATCATAAGTTGTGGACTTTACCATGCTTCTAAATCTATATCAAAATATTTTGATATAGTGTGGAAGTGCTTAAGCCTTATATTAGGGTGAATGAGAAGCAAAATATTGCTCGTGGCTGTTTACTGAGCAGCTGGAGTACGAGAAAATGGCGACCCTTTGTTATCCAAACTTTTAACTAACCTTTTAATTAAATGCCCCCTGTATTTTCTAGCAGGGTTTATAAGCAGGAGCTTTCCTCAATGCCTTCAAGACGTGATCTTGCCAATGCGATTCGGGCACTTAGTATGGACGCCGTTCAACAAGCAAATAGTGGTCATCCCGGTGCACCAATGGGTATGGCAGATATTGCTGAAGTGCTATGGAACGATTATCTGGTTCATAATCCTGCAGATCCCAACTGGGCCAACAGAGACCGCTTTGTTTTGTCCAACGGGCATGGCTCCATGCTGCTGTATTCACTGTTACACCTAAGTGGTTACGATTTACCCATTGAAGAGCTGAAGAATTTCCGCCAGTTACATTCTAAAACACCCGGCCACCCAGAATACGGTTACGCTCCTGGTGTAGAAACGACGACTGGACCTTTAGGTCAAGGTCTGAGTAATGCGGTGGGTATGGCATTAGCAGAAAAAATTCTTGCGGCACAATTCAACCGTCCCAGCCATGAGGTAGTGGATCACTACACTTATTGCTTCCTCGGTGATGGTTGCTTAATGGAAGGTATTTCCCATGAGGTTTCTTCTTTAGCGGGCACACAAAAACTGGGCAAGTTGATCGCTTTTTATGATGACAATGGTATTTCTATCGATGGTGATGTTGCTGGTAGCGACAAAGAGCCCGGCTGGTTTACCGATGATACTCCCAGTCGTTTTGAAGCCTACGGCTGGCAGGTTATCCCAAATGTCGATGGTCACGATGCTGATGCCATTAAAGCTGCCATTGAAATTGCACGTTTGGAAACAGATAAACCCACATTGATCTGTTGTAAAACCATTATCGGTTTTGGTTCACCAAGTAAGCAGGGTAAAGAAGATTGTCACGGGGCACCGTTGGGCGCAGATGAGATTATCCTGGCCCGTGAGCAGCTCGGCTGGAAACACGGCCCCTTTGATGCGCCATCTGATATTTACGATGGTTGGAATAGTGTTAAAAAAGGTTCCTCAGCTCAAGCGGATTGGAATAAGAAGTTAGAGGGCTATAGAGAGTCTCACCCGGAATTGGCAGCAGAGTTTGAGCGCCGTATGAAAGGTGAATTACCGGCTGATTTCAGTAAAAAAGCTGATGACTATATCAATGAATGCCAGGAAGCTATGGAGAAAATAGCCTCACGTAAAGCTTCCCAAAATTGCTTGAATGCCTATGGCCCATTATTGCCGGAGTTTTTAGGTGGATCGGCTGATTTAGCTGGTTCTAATTTGACTATCTGGTCGGGATCAAAAGGCGTGTCTGCTGACGATGCATCAGGCAATTATATTTATTACGGTGTGCGTGAATTTGGTATGAGTGCCATGATGAATGGCATTACCCTGCATGGCGGTTTTATTACCTACGGTGCAACCTTCCTGATGTTTATGGAATATGCCCGCAATGCAGTTCGTATGGCTGCATTGATGAAGCAAAAGAGCATCTTTGTTTATACCCATGACTCTATTGGGCTCGGTGAAGATGGTCCTACGCACCAACCGGTAGAACAATTAACGGCCTTGCGTGCCACGCCAAATCTTCATACCTGGCGTCCTTGTGACACCGTTGAATCCGCTGTTTGTTGGAAAAGTGCCATCCAGAGAAAAGATGGCCCCAGTGCTTTGATCTTCAGTCGTCAGGGCTTGACTCCTCAACTGAGGAGCAAAGAACAATTAAATAATGTTGCTCGCGGTGGTTACGTATTGCGTGACATCGTTTTGCAAGATAAGTCGAGTGAGCTCGATGCCATTATTATTGCTACGGGCTCGGAAGTTGAGTTGGCCTTGGATGCTGCTAATGATCTAGCTTCACAGGGTGTTAAAGTCCGTGTTGTTTCCATGCCTTGTGCTGAAATTTTTGCCGCTCAGGAATCGAGCTATCGTGATGCAGTATTACCTCCCAGTGTACGTGTTCGGGTTGCTGTTGAAGCTGCTCACGTAGATTACTGGTATAAGTATGTTGGTCTCGACGGTCGTGTCGTTGGTATGACTACATTTGGTGAGTCTGCTCCCGGTGGAGAGCTTATGAAGCAGTTTGGTTTTACCGTAGAAAATGTTGTTGAAGCGGTTAAATCACAGCTTTAATTGGAAAAAAGTTATCCAAAAATGTATTGCCAGGATTGATGATCAGGGAATGATTATTTCTAGAATGGCTGTTTGAGGGAAGACATTTGAGGAAAGTGTGTTTAAGGAAAGAAGAGTGATCCGTGCGGCGATTAACGGCTACGGTCGTATTGGGCGCTCCGTGCTGCGCGCTCTCTATGAATCAAATGGTTGCCAAACCATAAGTATTATCGCAATCAACGAACCGGCTGATTGTAAAACCATCGCTCATTTAACCAAATATGATTCTACCCACGGTAAGTTTCCGGGAGATGTAGATGTAGATGGTGATGTGTTGACCATTAATGGCGATACCATTTCAGTGTTTCATGAAGGTGATATTAGTTATCTGCCCTGGGCTGAGTTAGAAATTGATGTGGTGCTGGAATGTAGTGGTGCTTTTACAGATCGACAAACAGCTCAGCAGCATCTATCAGCTGGTGCTAAAAAAGTGGTGTTCTCTCAGCCAGCAGAGTCCAATGTTGATGCCACCATCGTATTGGGTGTCAACGAACACACTTTGAATGGCGATGAAACCATTATCTCTAATGCATCTTGTTCTACCAATTGTGTGGTGCCGGTAATAAAGACCCTGCATGAAGTATTTAATGTCGAAGGGGGTGTGATTACTACCATTCATTCAGCCATGAATGATCAGCCGGTTATTGATGCCTACCACCATACTGATTTACGAAAAACCCGCGCTGCGATTCAATCTATTATTCCTGTAGATACAGGGCTGGCCCGTGGGATAGATCGTATGCTGCCAGAATTAGCCGGGCGTTTTGAAGCGCAGGCAATGCGAGTACCAACCATTAACGTATCGGTAATTGATTTATCAGTCTTGCTGAAAACAGATGTTGATATGGCACGGGTCAATCAAATATTGCAGCAGGCGGCAACCGGGCCGTTGGCCGGGATACTCGGTTATACCGAAGAACCCTTGGCATCCTGTGATTTTAATCACGATCCCCGAAGCGGCATTGTAGATGCCAGCCAAACCCGAGTAAGCCAGAATAAACTGGTAAAAGTATTAATTTGGTTTGATAACGAATGGGGTTATGCCAACCGTATGGTTGAGCTGGTGAACTATTGGTTTTCTACAGCTAGGTAAGAGAGAAGCTGAGTGATAGCTGGTGAAAAAAGCAAAGCAGAAGGCACTAAAGCAGAAAGTTGTAAAAGAACAATGTTGAATGTAAAAAAAATGACAGACTTGGATTTGGCAGGAAAGCGAGTGTTAATTCGCGAAGACCTGAACGTTCCAGTTAAAGATGGTGTTGTTACCTCTGATGCTCGTATTCGGGCAGCATTGCCGACCATTCAGCAGGCGTTGAATGCTGGGGCAAAAGTCCTTGTTATGTCCCATCTAGGTCGTCCAACAGAAGGGGAGTTTGATCAACAGTTTTCCATGCAGCCCGTTGCCAATCATCTGGGTAAGCTAATGGGGTCTGAGGTGCAGGTGGTTAGTGAATGGCAAGAAGGCGTAAGCCTTGAAAATGGTGAATTGGCCCTGTTAGAAAATATTCGTTTTAATCCCGGTGAGAAAAAGGACGATGAAGCCTTGGCAAAAGCCTATGCATCGTTGTGCGATATTTTTGTGATGGATGCTTTTGGCACGGCGCATCGCGCTCAAGCCTCTACCCACGGCGTGGCTAAATATGCCCCTGTAGCCTGTGCTGGCCCGTTATTAGCAGGTGAGTTGGACGCATTGGAAAAAGCGTTGGCTAATCCGGCGCGCCCAATGGTAGCCATTGTCGGCGGTTCTAAAGTGTCGACAAAGCTAGCCGTGCTGGAATCATTATCAGATAAAGTAGACCAGCTCATCGTTGGTGGCGGTATTGCCAATACCTTTTTGGCCGCAGATGGAT
>JALQUJ010000228.1 GCA_023263825.1 Porticoccus sp. | reverse complement strand
CATGGTCAAGCAAACGACCGGGGGTCGCCACCAAAATATCAACACCACGTCTAAGGGTTTCAATTTGTGGGTTAATCTTAACGCCACCAAAAATAACAGCCGAGCGAATGGGTAAATATTTGCTATAGGTTTGGACACTTTCAGCCACCTGAGCGGCCAGCTCTCTGGTAGGTGTAAGTACCAGTGCTCTAACAGGTCTATGGCCTTTAGCTGGCTTTCTCTCAGTTAACTTTTGCAACAGGGGTAATGTAAAACCAGCAGTTTTACCGGTGCCGGTTTGGGCACCGGCCAAAACATCGCGGCCTTCAAGGACGACTGGGATAGCTTTGGCTTGGATAGGAGTGGGTTCACTGTAGCCTTGTTCAGACACAGCACGAAGTATATCGGCCGACAGACCGAGTTCAGTAAATAACATAAAGAATAAAGCTCCGGATCAACCTGCCCCACGCATATGCTGTGAGTACGGTCTTGGGTTGAACCATTTATAAGGCGTCTGGGGAATATCGAGTAGAAACTACCAAGAACACAACTTAGGGTAAAAGGGGTACCGACCGATGGGCACCTCGAAGGGCGGGACTATAACAGCGCGACCGAAACAAGTCTATGTATTGGAGCAGGTGATCAGCCCACATACTCCAATACATAGTAGAGCCTTATTTAAGCTCTTACTTATTCAGCAGGCCCTTCAAGCCTTCCAGCTTTTCCTGAACCTTTTCTTGCACTTGCTCCTTAGCCTGCTCTTTTACTTTATTACCGAGATCTTTTAACGCACCTGAATTGGTAACAGTGCTGGCCGCATTTTTATTAATGGCAGCAAGAATTTGCTTCACAACTTCTGCCGAGCTTGCACCACTAGAGCTTTCGCCAATACCCGAGAGCTGAATAGGAGGTAATGGCAAGCTGATCGGCTTATCTCCTAATAAAGCATTACTGTAGTTAATTTTTCCATCAGATATTTTTAAATCTTTGATAATCAGTTTTTTCTCGGCACCACCATCAGTAGATGCATCATCACTTGCTGCTTCTGATGAGCCACCAGAACCCACCGCTTTTTCAACATTTTTTTGGAGTTGATGAAGATTTGTCATTCCCTTTGCTGATTCATAGGTAATTTCTGGTGCAATAATCCGAATACTATTAATCACGATGGTATCCGTCGTGACTGATTCAGGGTCTATAGCCAGAGCAATTTCCCCCAAAGAAAAGGCATTGGGAGTTTTAAAGCCCGAGGGGTTACCCACAACAAGCCCCTGTAAGCTCCCCTCTCCCGAGGTTAAAGACAGGTCAACATTATCAAGTGTCACACTGGATTGAGTCAGCTCAGGGCCAGCTGTTTCAACAATCGCTTTTATTCCTTTATCAAGGTTGAGTACCCCGATGACCAATACAATGACTAGCACTATGGCCAATCCTGCTAAAATCTTAAACAATGTTTTCACTGCCTCTCTCCTTTTATGATGACCCACCACTTACCTAATCATTACATTTCTAGGCTGTAGATATTAAAACGACAATCTTGCAATAGCATTATTTACTTAATTGATCCTAAACTGACATTGCTTCAATGTAACAAACTGAATATGTCCCGTTGAAAAAACCAGTTAATAAGCAATCGAATAAAACAGGAACACAAGGACACTCAATGACAAAACCACTTCAGAGTGGGCCCAAATATTTATTACAGGGGCTTCGATTACTTAACCATCCCAGAATTCGCTGGTTTGTACTTGGACCAATGCTGATAAATCTTGTGTTATTTGTTTTTTTAACATGGTTCGCTATTGCCCAATTTGATGGTGTACTCGGCTGGTTAATTGCGAAAGTACCCGGATGGCTGGATTTTATTGCCTGGATTTTTTGGGTACTTTTTGGTGGCTTTTTGCTGCTGGTTTATGGCTACAGTTTTGCAATTATTGGCAATATTTTGGCGTCGCCGTTTTATGGCCCGCTCTCTGAACGCGTAGAAGAAGTCCTGAATGATAAAAAACCATCCAACCCTATGATAAAAAAAGAAATTTTTGCGTTAGCGGGGCGGTCTGTAGCAAGAGAAATAATAAAATTGGGGTACTTTTTACCCAGGATTATTTGTGTATTAATCCTCACATTGATTCTGTCTTTTATACCCGTTCTTAATTTATTGGCCCCTGTCATTGCCTTTGTCTGGGGGGCCTGGTCACTGGCATTACAATATATTGACTATCCCGCAGACAATAATCAGGTAGGCTTTGCTGAACTGAGAGATCAGTTACGGGAGCGCAGACTGGTATCGTTAAGTTTTGGTGGCTGCGTATTAATGGTCACAACCATTCCTATTTTAAACCTGTTTACCATGCCGGCATCGGTGATTGGTGCCACGGCATTCTGGGTTGAACGAATGCCACTCTTTGAAAAAGAAGCCCCTCAAAAACAAGAGCTTCAAGAAAAAGCACTTGAGCAAACTGAAAGTTAATACTTAAAAAACTTAAATGTATTAATTATGTAAAAGTGATTCGTCGGGCAACTCACACGTGAGCTTTTTACCTAAAAGCTCCTGAATCGGCTCTAATAGGAACGCATCATCTTCACAGGCAAAACTGATCGAAGTACCACTTTTTCCAGCGCGGCCCGTTCGTCCAATGCGGTGTACATAGTCCTCAGACTCTTCCGGCAAGGTGTAATTCACCACATGGCTAATACCATCAATATGAATGCCTCGACCTGCTACATCGGTGGCCACCAGTACCTTTAATTTGCCGGATTTAAAATCTTCAAGGGTTCGTACTCGCTTACCTTGAGGTACATCACCGGACAGTAACCCCACTGCAAAACCTTTTTTTCTAAGCTTTTCTTGTAATCGGCGGCACTGGTCACGACGGTTAGCAAAGACAATGACACTGTCTACATCATCTTGATTAATAATGTTGTAAAGCAAACTGAATTTCTCATCAGCAGAGGTGATAAAGACCTTTTGGGTCACGGTATCAGTGGCAACACTCTCTGGTTCGATTTCTACATGGGAAGGGTCAACGGTCCACTGATCTGCCAAGCTCATCACTTCAGGAGTAAACGTTGCTGAGAAGAATAATGTTTGGCGATTTTCCCGATGTGGCGTCAAACGTACAATACGCCTTACTTGGGGAATAAAGCCCATATCTAACATTCTGTCTGCTTCGTCTAACACCAATATTTCGGTGCGATCCAAATACACATCTCGACTACCGGCAAAGTCCAACAAACGGCCTGGAGTCGCCACTAAAATATCGCAAAGGCTTTCTTGCAAATGACGCTTTTGTTTATCGTAGTCCATACCACCAACCAGGGTATGCACCTTTAATCCGGTGTATTTACATAACGCCCGAGCATCATCAGCAATTTGCATCACCAGCTCGCGCGTCGGTGCAATAATTAGTGCTCTGGTTTCACCGGCATAGTGTTCATCACCTATCGGGTTATTTAACAGTTCGGTAATAATCGTTACCAAAAAAGCCGCTGTTTTTCCTGTGCCTGTCTGAGCTTTACCAACCACATCATGGGCTCGCAAAGTATAGGGTAATGATTGTGCTTGAATGGGTGAACAGTATTTAAAACCAAGGTCTGCAATACCATGCATTAGTGTCAGTGGTAAATCCAAATCATGGAAACGCGTTTTACCTTCAACGGCCTCCACTTCAAATTGGGACAAGTCCCATTCAGCCGTTGATTTTTTTGCTCCCCCACCGAGGTAATGGCGCCCACGACGCCCTGATTTTTTTTGCTGGTTGTCCTTAGGGGTTTGCCCAGAGTTCGGACTGTTCTGTTCACTCATAAAATTGCCGATGGAAGATTGCTGATAAATTGATAATACATGAATACCCTAACACCTATTGATAGGCCCTATTGACCAACTAGTACCTATTAAAAAGAAGGTTGGCCTGCTCTATAAAACAGGACATTGTGCTGGAAGGGCACCCATTATAGCACGGGATCACTATAGAGATGGGTTTACTAAACCCTCTGTGTCAAAGAGGGTTTATAACAGTGAAAAGATGAGAATAACGTTATAACTGTATGGTCGTCATTCCTTTCCCGAACAGGAGCGGCATAACCAATAGTCCAGGCTAGTAAAACGCCCTCCGCCCGTAAACAACAAACTCAACAGCATAATGAAATAGGTAGCCGCAAACTCAATGCCATTCTTGAGTACGGTAAAGGAGCCGGCTGATGTTAGATAATCATAATTACCATGTTCTTTAAGGATAGAAACCGCACGACTTTTACGATCCAACCCTTCCTCGATTAAATCTGCTCTCCATTCCCAGGGTACTGTTAGTTTAGCTTCCGCTGTGCATGCCAGCCATTACTCCAATGAGCGGTAGTTGCAGCAACAATCATCGTTAACATCAGAGGAATACTAATAAGGCGTGCCAACAAACCAAACGACAGCAACCAGCCTCCAAGAAATTCTGTCCAACCAGCTAAGGCTGCCAGCAAATCAGGCATGGGTAGCCCCAGCCCCCAATCAGGGTTACCAAACCAGGCTACAACATTGGGATCAGCCATTAATCGATCGAAAAAACTCACATTTTATGCGCCTAACTGTAATTTTCCATAGCCTGCCTTAATTAAAATAGGTGCCAGGAAAACCCTCAACAACAGAGGGGCAATACCTTCAAAACAACGCAAGCAACCTAGCATGCCTTGATACCATCGACAGAGCAGCGCATTCATAATGTAAACTTTATTTTTATTGTATGACTTAGTGTTTCAATTTTGACCATTCAGTTAGTTATCGATTGTTTAGACTCTATGCAAGCAAAAAGTTTAAGATTTTTTTGCGCTCAACGGCCTATTCAAACAAGAAAATCCACAAATATAAAATGCCCCCAAATATCAGCATTTCTAAATAAATCCGTAAATATCCGGGGATTGCACCAACTCATGTAAATAAAACACTGATTGTAGTTCCCTTAAACCTCGGTCATTATTCTGTCAGAATAAAAAATCCAAGGTAAAAACCTTCTAGAGTTAAAGTTCGCATGTCATTTACTGAAGCTTCTGCTACCGAAACAACATTTATTACACTATCAGTCGATGATCAGCAGGAATTATTATCACTGGCACGAGAAAGTATCCGCGTCCGACTATTGCTAGAACGCGACTTGCTTATCGATGAAACTGCCTTTAGTCCAGCCCTTCAACAACAGGCTACCAGTTTCGTCACTCTGCGAAAAAAAGGGCAGCTACGCGGTTGTATTGGCTCGACACAAATCACAGAGCCATTGGTGACAAATGTAGTACACCATGCAATGGCTTCAGCTATCGATGATCCCAGATTTCCCCCGGTAACATTAGATGAAGAATCTGCATTACATATCGAAATTTCAGTATTGAGCACCCCCAACCTTCTAACGTTTGCTGATGAAAAAGAGCTCCTCGCACAACTGTCATCGAAAAGAGATGGACTAACTATCGAGGTCGGAGCAAATAAGGCAACGTTCTTACCCGATGTCTGGAACAGCATGAAGGATGAAACAGAGTTTTTGTCACAACTAAAACTCAAGGCAGACCTTGCAACTGACTTTTGGTCTGACAACTTAAAAGCATGGAACTATCAAACCAATTGTTTTAGCGAATAACCGACCATTAAAAAACTTTATTTAAGGTGACAAAAAACAGAAGATTAAAATCCCCTGTATTCCCAAGCCCTACATTTTGAAACTACTAATGATTAAGGTACCCTACCGAGCCGTTTGGCTGCATTAAATACAATTACATGCCCCAGGCTCTAAGCTGCCCGCCAGGATAAATAATGACAGAAGAACAAATACGAGCACTTCGAAATGCCCTGGGTAATTTCGCAACCGGCATTACAGTGATAACAGCACTGGATGAAAACGGCGAACCTCAAGGAATGACGGCCAACAGTTTTTCTTCTGTTTCGCTGCAACCGCCCTTGGTGTCCTGGTGCGTTGGCCGTGAATCCAGACTATTTGATTTATTTCAGAAAACCAGCCGCTTTGCTGTGAACATTTTGACAACTGAACAAGAAAAAACCTCACAACTATTTGCCAGCCCTGCCGAGAACAAATTTGAACAGATAGAGTGGCATGCAGGGTTAAATGGTCTGCCCTTACTAAACGATAGCCCCTGCCAATTTCAATGTGAGATTGAACATCGTTATTCCGGCGGGGATCATACGATTTTAATTGGTCGCGTATTAGATTTTTCCAGCCAACCCATGTCGCCATTAATTTTTCATGGCGGACAATATAGGTCGCTGAAATAAAGGAACATTTAGAGTCAATTACTCTTACGACATAAACTGACCCGATCTTTACCAGCAAGGTCAGCATGTGTAGTGACTTCATAAAAGCCTGCATTTTTCATCAGACTCCGTACAGCAGCACCCTGATCAAACCCATGCTCTAGCAACAACCAGCCATGGGGCTTTAAATGTTCCTGAGCACCGTTAATGATGGCCTGTATATCAGACAACCCTTGATCATCAGCCACCAATGCAGAGGCCGGCTCAAATCGCACATCTCCTTGATTCAGGTGGTGGTCTCCCTCACAGATATACGGAGGGTTGCTGACAATCAAATCAAACAGCCGACCTTTTAATTCAGTAAACCAGTCGCTCTGAAAAACCTGTACATTGGCAAACCCTTTATGCAACTTAATACTAAGTTGTTTACGGTTTTCCTCAGCCAGTTGCACTGCAGCAGGTATCGCATCCACGGCAGTAATCTGCCAATGATTTTTTTCACTGGCGAGAGCCAAAGCTATGGCTCCAGTACCGGTTCCCAAGTCTAGAACTTCAACACTATCGCCCACAGGTAGATCAAGCGCCAACTCAACAAGCAATTCAGTTTCGGGCCTTGGTATTAACGTATCAGGTGTGACCATAAAGAGTAATGACCAAAATTCTCTCTGGCCAATGATATGTGCCACCGGCTCACCCTTGGATCGGCGCTGAAAATAGTCATCAAAACACTGTTGCTGCTGCTTGTTGAGCTGATGCTCGGGCCAGGCATAAAGGAAGGACCGGTCTTTATCCAGAATAGAACTCAGTAGAACCTCCACATCCAACCTGGGTGTATCACTTACAACAGATAACTCAGTACTTTTCTTGAGAAGTTCTGAGATAGGCAACGATACATTTACAGACATGGGCAGTAACTTTTTAGTAACAGCACATTGAACGCCATATGAACTGGCCTAGGAAGACAGCTCAGCTAACTGATCAGCCTGATGCTCATTGATCAACGGTTGAATCACTTCATCTAATTGCCCCTCCATCACTTCACCCAGTTTATAAAGGGTTAAGTTAATGCGGTGATCTGTGACCCGCCCCTGGGAATAGTTATAGGTACGAATTCGCTCGGAACGATCACCACTACCCACCAAAGAACGGCGTTCTTCAGCAATACTTTGCGCTGCAACTTCCTCTTGGGCATTTTTCAAGCGAGCAGACAATAAACTCATGGCTCGCGCTTTATTCTTATGCTGGGAACGCTCGTCCTGGCATTCCACCACCATTCCCGTTGGCAGGTGGGTAATACGAATGGCTGAATCAGTTTTGTTAACGTGCTGACCGCCGGCACCTGACGCACGAAAGGTATCAATACGAAGGTCTCCCTTGTTTATATCAATATCATCCACTTCATCTGCTGCAGGCATAATGGCCACGGTACAAGCAGAGGTATGAACCCGGCCCTGGGATTCTGTTTCAGGAACACGCTGCACCCGGTGGGCACCAGATTCAAACTTGAGTTTGGAATACACACCCTGGCCAATAATCTGACTGATTATTTCTTTATAGCCGCCATGATCACCGAGGCTTTCACTAAGAACCTCTACCTTCCAACGTTGGCTCTCTGCATATTTACAGTACATACGAAACAGATCGCCAGAAAATATGGCGGCTTCATCGCCTCCAGTTCCCGCACGAATTTCCAGAAAAACATTTTTTTCATCGTTGGGATCTTTCGGCAGCAGCAGTTTTTGTAAATCCATTACAATATCAGACAGCTCTTCCTCACCAGCCTTTAGCTCTTCCTGAGCCATATCACGCATCTCAGCATCGGCATCTTTTAATAATGATTTTGCCTCGGAAATATTTTCCTGTACCTGAGAGTAATCTGCATAGGTTTTCACCACAGGCTCCAATTCTGCGTACTCTTTTGACAGGTCGCGAAAACGATTCTGATCTCCGATCACATCGGGGTCACTTAAAAGTGCACCGACCTCTTCATGACGCTCTGTGATGTTTTGCAATTTTTCCAAAATAGAGGCTTTCATTAATATCCTTTACGTACTTCTTAATATGTGTGATTCAACTATTAATACTGAGCCATTACTGTTCTGAATCTGAACCAGAGCCTTCCGGCTTTTTTAACCCAAACAAATCATGGGCGATATATATATGCTCTGAGCGCCCTTCTTCCCCAGCCTGCTTAATTGCTGTGGTGGGGGAATGCATCAATTTATTGGTCAAATTCCTTGCCAGGCTTTTTAATACCTGTTCAGGGTCCTGCCCTGAGCGCAGAGAGGCCAATGACTTTTCAAGCTCTATATCTCGTGTTTCTTCCACACTACTGCGAAAAGCACGAATTGTATCGACGACATCCAACGCCTGAAGCTGGCTTTGCCAGGTACTGACCCCCGCCTCAACAATTTCCTCTGCTTTATTGGCGGCATTTTCACGGGAACGCATATTTTCAAGAATCACTTCCTGAAGGTCATCAACGGTATAAAGGTAAATATCTTCTAACTTAGAAACTTCCGGTTCGATATCGCGGGGAACGGCAATATCCACCATAAAGAGAGGCTTGTGTTTGCGCTGTTTAAGTGCAGATTCCACCGCGCCTTTACCCAAAATTGGAAGCTGACTGGCTGTAGAGGAAATCACCATGTCTGCACCATGAAGAAATTCCGGAATTTCTGACAATAAAATAGCCTGGGCACCAAACTGCTGGGCAAGATCCTGTGCTCTACTCAAGGTCCGGTTAGCGACGGTAATACTACCCACTTGTTTATCGAGTAAATGTCTTGCCACCAGCTCAATGGTTTCACCGGCACCAATTAATAAGGCATTCACTTCCCGTAAATCAGAAAAAATCTGTTGTGACAAACTCACTGCAGCATAAGCGACAGATACCGGGTTCTGACCAATGGCCGTTTCTGTGCGTACACGCTTGGCAATGGAGAATGCTTGTTGAAATAATTGATTCAAATGGGCTGAGACTTTTCCTGCTTCTCTTGCCACAGCATAGGCAGATTTTAACTGCCCTAATATCTGAGGCTCTCCCAAAATCATAGAATCAAGGCCGCTGGCAACTTTCATCATATGCCTAGCTGCCTCTTCATGCTGGTAGGTATAGCAACAATCACCTAGGGCCAATCGCGACAAACTATGGTATTCAGCCAGCCAGTCCAGCACTTTTCCCGTGCTATCTCCTTGCAAATCACTACTAACCCCATAGATTTCGGTTCGGTTACAAGTAGATAGTATGGCTAATTCATCAATCCCAACCAGCTCACAGGCATGCTGAATGGCTTCTTTCATTTGCTCTGGCGCAAAGGCCACCTTCTCCCGAATATCGAGAGAGGCGGTGCGGTGATTGATTCCAAGAGCAAAAATTGTCATTAAATTAGGCATGGGATGATGAACACGCAATTGTCCGATTCTAGGCCTTTAAAGACAAGGGCTATTGAATCAACATTCCAGATCAATGTTGAGAACACCCCATTAAGATTGCAAAGAAAATAAACATGCTTATGCCCTTGCTACACTGGAGCCAACTGAAAGAAAAATGGAATCGTCTACTTTCGTTATTGTCAGAGTATTTAGCTACAATATCAGTATTAACATCGGTAACTATAATTGATGTACCTTAGTGATGTTTTATGAACTAAAAGAATGATTAAATTCAACTATTTAAGCGCTACGATTCAGTACAACTAAGATATAAGTACTACTATGAAATACAAACTCCGATCACCACTACTGATATTAGCGCTATCAATATTACTAAGTTACGGGTGTGCCAATCAGACTATTGATCAGGTGCCGGGAGCCTATGCAGCCAATTCTGAAACTACTGCCCCTGAAACAACAGTTCAATCAAAACAACTTCAACCCTCTGCTAAAGCACACCCCAAAACAAAGCTTGAAACAACTCCCCAAAAACCGGAATACCCTATCCGGCCATTTGAGACAGAAACCCTTTACGATTTGTTAGTGGGAGAACTGGCAGGCATACGTAGCAACTTTGATATTGCCCTACAAAAATACCTTACACAGGCAAGGGAAACTCGAGACCCCGGAGTGGTATCCAGGGCGGCACAAATCGCTGCCTATACAGAAAACAGGCCGGTACTTCTGGAAATGTCCCAATTATGGGTTGAGGTTGAACCTGAAAGCCTGGATGCAAATAGCCTGGCAGCTATGTCCCTCAGCCACTTTAACCGCTACGAAGAAGCTCTGACACATGCAAAGTTTGCCTTGGAGCACGGGCAAAATGAACCTCTGATGAACTTGGTCGTATCTGCTAACCGAGCCAATAAAGAACAAAGAAGCACACTGTTAAAGCTGTATCCAAAACTTGAAACACAAATGCCTGAAAACACCTTTTTACTGCTAACAAAAGCAATGTTACAACGGCAACAAAAACTACTTCCAGAAGCCTTGGTGACTGTAAACAAGCTATTAACCCTCGATGACAGCATGCAACCGGCAATTATGCTCAAGGCCCAGTTGTTATATCAGTCAGGCAAAAAAGTAAAAGCCTCAGCTTTCCTAGAACAATCAATTGTGAGTGCTCCTAATAACAAACGAATGCGCCTGCAATATGCCCGCTTTTTAGCCGACAGCGATCTTGAGGGGGCTCATCAACAGCTTTCTATTCTTTCCCAGCAATACCCAAACGATCCAGAGCTCATTTATTCCCTGGCATTAGCAAGTAAAGGTTTGAAGAAACATGATGAAACCGTTGAATTATTTACTCAACTAACAAGGTATCCAAGAACTGTCTATGCAGCACACTATGAACTAGGCTTGCTCGCAGAAGAAAACAACGATATCGAAGCTGTTCTCGTTCATTACCGCCAGGTACGGTCTGGACCAAAGTTTCTTCCCGCAGCCGTGCGTTTAAGTCGCTTTATGACGGATCACGATCAATTAGATGATGCCCGCCTTTACTTGCAAAAACTCCGGCTGGATCACCCCCAACAAGCTTCGGCCCTTTATCAAATAGAGTCAGAGCTACTGGCCGAACAGCAATTATTACGTGAAGCATACGATATGCTAAGCAAGGCCATTCTTCGCGAGCCTAAGAATATTCAATTGCTTTATACACGCTCATTATTAAGTGAACGGCAAAATGATTTTGCACGTTCCGAACAAGACCTTCGAGCTATTCTGCAACAGGATGCCAATAATGCCATGGCATTAAATGCCTTGGGATACACACTTACGGTACATACTGATCGCTATGAAGAAGCACATAAACTCATTCTGAGAGCTTTGGAGCTAAATCCAGGCGACCCAGCCACAATCGACAGCCTTGGATGGGTTTCATATCGGTTAGGCAAATACGACGAAGCCATCAAGCATCTCCGCGATGCATTATCTAAACTGCCAGACCCAGAAGTAGCTGCACATCTGGGTGAAGTTCTATGGGTAACTGGCCAGCAGGATGAAGCTATGTCTGTATGGCAAAAAGTATTGGAAAACGACCCAGACAACAGCACTATTCTGGAAACTATGAAACGCCTTACTTACGGGGCAACCGGCCAATAGATGTACCGATTTATTCTAAGAAGCATTCCACAAATACTGATAATACTTGTTGGCACCTACCTTAGCGCCTGTAGTTTTACCTCCCAAAAGCCCAACACTGGAATCACTAATTGGCAACAGCATGTTGCCAATCTAGATGAGCTCGACCAATGGCAATTGGAAGGCAAACTGGGCTATAAAGATAGTAAAGATGGGGGTAGTGCCTGGTTAAGCTGGCATCAAAACCACCACTATTTTAATGTCACTCTTAACGGACCATTTGGTACTGGGACTACCCGTATCACAGGCACCCCGCAATCCGCTCAATTGCAACGCGCAGGCCATCCCCCTATTAGCGCACCATCCCCTGCCGCTCTGACAGAACAACTGTTTGGCTGGCAATGGCCAGTAGAACAATTACAGTTTTGGGCAAAAGGTATTCCTGCACCAAATACGCCTCAACAAGCAGTCAATCATAATTTAGATGGCACCTTGGCGATTCTTGAACAATCCAATTGGACACTGCAATTTTCTAATTACCAGAAAATTGCTAACGGCCACCCAAAAGGAGGCTGGATATTACCTGGGAAAATAAAAGGACAAAAAGGCGATTATTATTTCACCCTCATCATAAAAAACTGGCAGCCAAAAGAACCTGCTCAATAATGACATTATCCCCGACAATGAAGCTATCACTGTTCTCCCCGGCAAAACTAAATTTATTCCTACACATCACAGAAAAGCGTGAAGATGGCTATCATAATTTACAAACCCTGTTTCAACTGCTCGATTATGGTGACCGAATAGAATTTAGCACCAACACAACGGGGAAAATTGAACTCAGCCCCTCTATTCCCGGATTACCCCATGAGCAAAATCTCATATACCGAGCAGCACAAATGCTGCGACAACACAGCGGCTGCTCCTTTGGCGTAAATATTCGTCTGGAAAAACAGCTGCCTATGGGTGGTGGCCTAGGTGGAGGCAGCAGCAATGCTGCGACAACACTGCTTGGCTTAAATCAGTTATGGCAACTAAATTTACCCCAAAAAGTACTAATGAACCTCGGTGTACAACTAGGTGCCGATGTTCCGGTTTTCCTGCTTGGGCAAACGGCATGGGCCGAAGGTGTGGGAGAACATCTCACCCCGGTAGAAATGCCAAATCATTGGTATCTGGTGCTAATGCCAAATGTCCATGTCTCCACAGCAAAAGTTTTTGCACATCAGGGTTTGACAAGGAACTCCCATCCTATCAAAATACGCGCCTTTCTCGAGCAGGGTGGCAAAAATGACTGTCAATCAGTGGTTGAAGCCCTTTATCCCGAGGTGAAAAAAGCTCGCCAATGGCTGGCCCAATTCGCTGAAGCTCGATTGACGGGAACAGGAGCCTGCCTCTTTGCCCAATTTGAGTCAAAAGCTGATGCACAATCAGTTTATGAACAAATACCGGCACCTTGGACTGGCTTTATAGCAAAAGGCGTTAATCACTCTTTGCTATTAACTGAACTATCGTCTTAAACAATTTACTGGGGTGTCGCCAAGTGGCTAAGGCAGCGGCTTTTGATGCCGCCATTCGGAGGTTCGAGTCCTCCCACCCCAGCCATATTTCTTTGGGACGCCAAAGTAGTATTACTTCTTGATCAGGAAATAAGCCGTGGCAAATTTGATGGTTTTCTCTGGGAATGCCAACCTGGAGCTCGCAAAAGAAATCACTCAATTTCTCGGTCTCTCTCTGGGCAACGCTGTGGTATCACAGTTCTCCGATGGCGAGATCAATGTAGAAATTTGTGAAAATGTCCGTGGCCGCGATGTTTTCGTGGTACAACCTACCTGCGAACCTACCCACAAAAACCTGATGGAACTGATCCTGATGGTCGATGCCTTACGTCGCGCTTCTGCAGGCCGTATCACCGCTGTTGTGCCCTACTTTGGCTATGCCAGACAAGATCGTCGTGTCCGGTCAATTCGTGTCCCTATTAGCGCGAAAGTAGTTGCTGACATGATCACTAATGTTGGTGTTGACCGCGTTATGACCGTTGACTTACACGCAGAACAGATTCAAGGGTTCTTTGACTGCGCCGTAGATAACGTATACGGCCTACCCGTTCTGTTGGGTGATGTAGAACGCCAAAACTACCAAAATCCAACGGTAGTATCACCCGATATTGGCGGTGTCGTTCGTGCTCGAGCTATGGCAAAACAGTTGAACACCGAACTTGCCATTATTGATAAACGCCGTCCAGAAGCCAACCAAATTGAAGTCATGAACTTAATCGGTGATGTAGAAGGACGAACTTGTATCCTAATGGATGACATTGTGGATACTGCCGGAACACTCTGTAAAGCAGCAGATGCTCTAAAAGAACGCGGCGCTGAAAAAGTCGTTGCATATTGCACTCACCCAGTTCTTTCTGGCAAAGCCATTGACAATATTGAGAACTCAGCACTGGATACCATGGTTGTCACCAATAGTATTCCATTGAGTGAAGCTGCACAGAAAAGTAAATATATTAGGGTCTTAAGTTTGGGCCAGATGCTGGCAGAGGCAATGCGCCGGGTCAGCAACGAAGAATCCATCAGTGCAATGTTTGACTAAAAAGTCATTGTTTTCAAAGGCTATAGTCCCAATCGGCCTTTTCCAACCGGTTTAGTAACAACATTACATCTGGATAGCTAACTGCTCTATTTATTACATGTATAGAGCTATTTAAAACTTCCCTATCAATTCTGGTCGCGGATTGGTTTGGAAATAACTGAATGGTTTGAAAAAAACCTAGGAGTCACGGCAATGTCCAATGATTTTCAATTGAATGCTAAGGCCCGTAACGATATGGGGAAAGGTGCGAGCCGCCGCCTACGTCGTTTGGCAGACGAAGTACCAGCCATTATCTATGGAGGTAAAAAAGACCCTCAAAATATCAGCCTAGCTCACACTACCCTTGAGCATGCACTTGATAATGAAGCATTTTACTCACACATCATTACTTTAGATGTTGATGGCAAAACTGAAGATGTGATCCTGAAGGATGTTCAACGTCACCCAGCCAAGCCGGTTATCCTGCATGTCGATTTTCTTCGTGTCAGCAAAACTCAGAAACTTCACACTAAAGTACCTCTTCACTTTATCAATGAAGATACCTGTGTGGGCGTTAAGATGAGTGGTGGTAATATCTCCCGTAGTATGACTGAACTGGATATTTCCTGTTTACCTGCTGATTTGCCTGAATACATAGAAGTAGATGTTGCTGAAGTAGAAATCGGCCAAATTCTTCATATTTCAGACATCAAACTTCCTAAGGGTGTTGAAAGCGTTGGACTAAGCCACGGTGAAGAGCATGATCTACCTATCTTTACTGTGAACAAGCCTAAGGCTGTCGTTGAGGAAACTGACGAAGTTGAAGCTCCAGAAGCAGAAGGTGAAAGCGAAGGCGAAGAGGAAGGCAACGAGTAATCATCTCGAGCCAACCTCCTTCTAGCTAGCTTAAAAGTCTAGAAAAAGAGGCCCTGATATTGGACACACCTGTTCAACTCATTGTTGGTCTGGGAAACCCCGGCCAACAATATGAACAAACCCGTCACAATGCCGGGGCTGATTTCGTTTTAGCCTTGTCAAAATATTGCGGTGTTACCCTAAAACCAGAAGCTAAATTTTTTGGTGCTACAGGTAGGGCAACCCTCGACGATCACAATGTGCGGTTATTAGTACCCGACACCTATATGAACCGTAGTGGCAAAGCCGTTGCAGCTATGGCCGGTTTCTACCAAATCCCTCCAGAAGCTATTTTAATTGCCCATGATGAGCTTGATCTAAGTCCAGGAGTTGCACGCCTTAAACTAGGCGGCGGACATGGTGGGCACAATGGTCTGAGAGATACTATTCAAGCATTAGGCAACAACCGAAATTTTGCTCGACTGCGTTTAGGTATTGGTCACCCAGGCAACTCCTCCGAAGTCGTGAACTTTGTTTTGTGTAAAGCACCCCAAAGTGAGCAGCAACTGATAAACCAAAGTATTGATGATGCCCTTCGTGTGATACCTATGGCAGCAACAGGACAGTGGAACAATGCCATGAAAGAATTACACTCCCAGTAACGCTTTCTGGCAACAACCAACTATTAATTTATGCGGCTGGAATTCAAAGGATTTGATCAAAGCCATAGACACTAACACTCGAGAGAATAAGTAATGGGTTTTAACTGCGGTATTGTCGGCCTTCCCAATGTGGGTAAATCCACGTTATTTAATGCACTGACCAAAGCAGGCATTGATGCAGCAAACTTTCCTTTCTGCACCATTGAACCGAACACTGGCATTGTCCCCATTCCTGACCCTCGCCAGGACAAACTCGCCGAGATAGTTAACCCTGAGCGGGTCATAGCCACAACAATGGAATTTGTTGATATCGCAGGCTTGGTTGCTGGCGCCTCTAGGGGTGAAGGTCTGGGCAATCAATTCCTTGCCAACATTCGTGAAACCGATGCCATTGCCCATGTGGTTCGCTGCTTTGATGATGAAAATGTGGTTCATGTAGAAGGCAAAATTAACCCGGCAGCCGATATTGATGTCATTAATACCGAGCTGGCATTAGCTGACCTGGAAACCGTAGAAAAAGCACTGCAACGGGCTGTAAAAGCCGCCAAAGGTCAAGACAAGGAAGCCATGGCATTAAAAGTGGTACTGGAAAAAATCCAGCCACATCTGAATGAAGCGAAACCACTACGGTCGATGGAGTTGGATCAAGACGAACTAAAGGTTATTAAGTCCCTTAACCTGCTAACCCTAAAACCCACCATGTATATCGCCAACGTGGATGAAGAGGGTTTTGAAAACAACCCTTATTTAGAAACGGTACAGAGTATTGCTAAAGGAGAAGATGCTGTTGTCGTGCCTATCTGCAACAAACTGGAAGCAGAAATTGCCGAGCTGGATGATGATGAGACCCTCGAATTTCTGGAGGAAATGGGTATGGATGAACCAGGGTTAAACAGGGTCATTCGAGCAGGCTACAACTTGCTGGGACTTCATACATACTTTACTGCCGGCGTGAAGGAGGTTCGTGCCTGGACGATCCCTGTTGGTGCAACAGCCCCTCAAGCAGCTGGAAAAATTCATACTGACTTTGAAAAAGGCTTTATCCGCGCTGAAGTTGTTGCCTACGATGACTTTATTGAAGGCAACGGCGAACAAGGTGCTAAAGATGCTGGAAAGTGGCGTTTGGAGGGCAAAGATTACATCGTTAAGGATGGTGATGTGGTTCATTTCCGTTTTAATGTTTAATCTCTACTACCCATAGCCTCCAAAAGCCATATCCAGATATTAGAGCCGGTAAAAACTGGCCCCATTTATTTCTACCCTCGCAGTTAAGCCTATAATGTGGCTATGCGATTCTTTAAAGTTATTATTGGTTTATCCATTGCTGTAATCTCCATGGCCATTCTGGCTTTCATTGCCACTCAAACTATTCCTGGATTTGAAATCAGCAGTTATCGCACACTCTTTAACACCCTGACAGGCCGGGGGATAGATTCCCCTAGCCAACAACAAATCAATCATTTAATTGCCCCAGAAGGTTTTCAGGTCACCCTCTTTGCTGACAATATTCCCCAGGCTCGAATACTAAAAATCACACCGACAGGCGGGCTCCTTGTTAGCTCCCCAAGTAAAGGAACTGTTTTTCTCCTGCAAGATACTAACGGGGATGGCCATGCAGATTTAACTACCGCTCTGGTAAACAACCTCAACCGTCCCCATGGAATTGATCTCTATAAAGAGGGAGGTAATCATTGGCTTTACATTGCAGAAACAGAAGCTGTTGGCCGTATTGCTGCTGACTGGCAAACAGGAAAAACCCAAGGTAAATATCAACGGCTGATTACAGATATACCTTCTAGTAAAGGACACTGGACCAGAACCATTCAATTTGGCCCCGATGGCTGGCTGTATCTAACCAGCGGTTCAAGCTGCAATGTCTGCGAGGAAAAAGACCCGAAAGAGCCACTATGATGCGCTTTCAACCCGATGATAGCAAAGGGCATATCTATGCCTCTGGATTGCGAAATGCTGTGGGGTTTGATTGGGCTCCCTGGAATAACAACCTCTACGCCACAGACAACGGGCGTGACTTACTCGGTGATGACTTTCCACCCTGTGAGCTCAACCTGATCAAACCGAACGGCTTCTATGGTTGGCCCTATATTAATGGTTTTGGCAAACTGGATCCCGATTATGGCCAAGGAAAAGAGGCGTTACTGAGTAATAGCATTTCACCCAGTTTTGGGTTTCGTGCCCACAATGCCCCCTTGGGCATTCACTTTCTTCGCCACCCTAACCAACCCCCAAATTATCAACATACTGCATTGGTCGCATTACACGGCTCCTGGAACCGCAGCACACTCGATGGTTACAAGGTCATTTCCTTACAATGGGATGAGAACGGCAACATAACGAGCAAAGACTTCCTCACCAATTTTCTGCAAAACGGGGAACACATTATTGGGCGCCCTGTAGATATAGAAGAGGGTCCCGATGGCAGCATTTATATCTCCGATGACTATGCCGGGGTGATCTATCGTGTGCTATATAAATAGATAGACGCTCAGGGAGTATCACTATGTATCTAAAAGAGAAGACCACAAACCACCTCGTTGAAATCATCTCACTCCAAGATCTTTTTGACCCATTTCATAGTCATATCTCAGGCCGCTACCACTATGGAGAAGAAGCTCAGGAACCCGAATCCATGGCCAAAGAAGCCCTGATATTTACCTCTGGAGAACCACTCCCCCAATGCTGGATTGATTCACATTACAGAGACCACGAATTTACCTCAAAAAGCTGAACGGGCCACTAGTAATGTGCTGAAAACGCCTTGACAAAATCAGGCAAACCCTTGAAAATTCGCGCCCCTGTGACAGGGCAACTTGATACACAGGGCAATTAAGTTAAGAAATAACGTTAGAAAATATTGTGGCTAGGTAGCTCAGCTGGTTAGAGCACAGCATTCATAATGCTGGGGTCGGCGGTTCAAGTCCGCCCCTAGCTACCACATTCAAAGGGCATGATTTTTAGCAGGCCTTTTTTTATGACTAACAACAATACAGTAGCTTCCAATCAACCATATCGGCCACCCATGCTTTATACCTGACAGTGAAAATTTTCCTGACAATAACCCAAATGCAATGGTGACTAAAAAAAGTAAATCGTATTCATTAAAAAGAAATCGCCCGGTATAAGTCGCGAGGTCGAGGCAAACCATGGCTAAGGGCAAAACAATCAACCAAAGGCTGGCTCTCTTCCTGTTGTTGTGTCAACAACTTTTACCAACAATTCACCAAGGTTGACAGGTTAGCTTTTGCACCTCTTTCTCCGCTGCGCATTTGTGCCATCAGCCCCGTCATTCGGGCAACTGAATTCTTAACTGTTGCAATCACATCATCAACAAACTCCGGATTGTGTTTATGCTTTTCAGCGTTGGCAACAATAAGGGACTGCTGAGCTAAAATATTTTTCAAGTCATGAACAATATAAGCCGACAATCTATTAAAAGCCTCAAATTGGCGAGACTGCATCAATGCCTGATCAGCCTGATGCTGAGCTAAATGACTGGCTGCTTGCTGACCTGCCGTTTTTAACAAATCTCGATCTTCCCAGTTGATGGTTTTTTGCAGTTCAGAACGCTTTACTAAAATAAATCCGAGACACTCACCCTTAAACATCAGCGGAACAATAAACCAAGCATTAGGTATAGATAGCAGCCATTCCGGTATTGATAAACCTTCATACAAATCAGGGTCTCTCTCATACTCATCAAAATCTATCACCCATTGGGTTTTGGCCATAAATAGAGCCAAAGAGGATAAAGAGCTGGCATCCATAGCAGCTACTTCTGGCATATGCCACCGCGTCGTTAACGCATACTGACCTGATTCAGTTTTTTCCCAAAGCATTCCCCCATTACTTTCAGTCAATTTGATCATAGATTGAATAATTCGCTCAGGAACACTATCAACACTTGCAGCCAAGTTTTGAGTAAATTTCAGCCACTCATCACGGTAATCATGCTTATAAGAGAAAAAATGCTTACTGAGAAAAACTCGAACTTTGGCCCGAATCTTATCTGAAAATAAAAGAGTAAGAAGTAGAAGTCCCGTACCAAAAAAGAAAACTATCTGCAGCAAACTACCCCAAGTACCCCCATAGAACCGAATAAAATAGCCAACAACTGCCATCAATAAAAGGTAAGTGCCCGCTCCCATGATGGTTGCGGTATGAAAAACCACATGGCGAGACACGTGAATATCTAATTCATATTTAGGGTTACGAGCTATAGCTACAGCAATCAAAGGCGCAGCCATGCCATTAACAATACCCCGCGCCTCCTAGAGACTTAAACTGATACGTTTGAACAATAAGGCGTCGGAGTATATAAAGAAGTCATAAGCAAAAATACAACCGATACCCAGACACAAAAATTTTGCAGCCCATCGTTGACTGGCACTAGAATTCCTGAATATCTGCTCAATTAATGTCATAGCTGCAATGGCAAGCGCTACCCAGACAAATAGCACCGAATCCCTGAGTAATACACCAGGTAACTGAAGGAATTCAGAAAAGGCAGGAATCGCAAAAAGAGTGCACACACAAAGTAAGGCTATTGTTAAGCCTAACGCCCCTTTAAAGAGCAAAGAATGTTTTGTGCTTTTTT